>VMCP01000090.1 GCA_008081305.1 Bacteroidota bacterium
ACACCTATATACTTGGAGTCTGCTGCGTATGGTCATATGGGTAGAAACTGCGAGACGATAGAAAAGAGTTTCAAAACAGCGGATGGAACGGATAAAAAAGTATCGGTTAAATTATTCCCTTGGGAAGAATTGAACGCGGTTTCAGCCGTTAAAACCCAATTCGGTTTATAGAAATTTAATATGTGTGGAATCGTTGCATACATTGGTACAAAAGATGCGTACCCAATTGTTGTTAAAGGTCTTCAACGTTTAGAGTACCGCGGCTATGATAGTGCCGGTGTGGCTCTAATGAATGGTGATTTAAAAGTATATAAAAAGCAAGGTAAAGTTGCGGATTTACAAGAATCAACCAAAGGTCAAGACACTACCGGTAATATCGGAATGGGTCACACCCGTTGGGCTACTCACGGCGCACCTAACAACGAAAACGCACATCCACATCTTAGTAATTCCGGCAACATTGCCATTATTCACAATGGCATCATTGAGAATTTCGCCACCTTAAAAGAAGGTCTAGAGGCTAGAGGTCATAAATTCCAAAGTGAAACCGACACAGAGGTACTAGCGCATCTGATTGAAGATGTGATGGTAAATTCTAACTTAGAGTTAGCGGATGCAGTAAGAGCTTCGTTAAAGCAAGTAATTGGAGCTTATGCCATTGTAGTTTTAAGCAAGGATAATCCTGAACATTTAATTGCAGCTCGTAAGGGAAGCCCGTTAGTAGTAGGAATCGGAGAAGAAGCAGGAGAGTATTTCTTTGCTTCGGATGCGACACCATTAGCAGAATACACAAAAAAAGTCATCTACCTGAACGATGGTGAAATAGCCATCGTTGAGAATAAGGAAATGACCATCAAGAGCATCGATAATGTTGTTCAAACACCTTACATCCATGAGTTAGAGTTAAATCTAGAGCAACTTGAAAAAGGAGGTTATCCTCATTTCATGCTCAAGGAGATTTACGAGCAACCGAAATCTATATTTGATAGTTATCGAGGTCGTTTTGATTCTTCTACTGGCGTATTCCACATGCGCAGTTTAGAGGAATATGCAAAGCAGTTGGCGGAGATAAAACGGCTGATACTCATTGGTTGCGGAACTAGTTGGCATGCAGGTTTGGTGGCAGAATATCTATTTGAAGATTATGCTCGGTTACCGGTTGAGGTAGAATATGCATCAGAATTCCGCTATCGTAATCCGGTATTGTTTTCGGATGATTTGGTCATGTCCATCTCACAAAGTGGAGAGACAGCAGATACCCTAGCCGCCATGGATTTGGCAAAGCGTAAATCGGCGACTGTTTTTGGAGTATGTAATGTAGTTGGAAGTAGTATTCCTCGTTTGAGTGATGCTGGTGCTTATACCCATGCAGGCCCTGAAATTGGGGTAGCGAGTACCAAGGCATTTACCTCTCAAGTAACGGTCCTTACCTTATTGGCGTTGGGAATTGCCAAAATTCGTAAAACGATGAGTGCGGATAAAATCGCAACGGTGATGCAGGAGTTGGAAAGAATCCCAGAAAAGATTGAAAAAGCTCTTGAATTGAACGACCAGCTCATTGAACTGTCTAAATTATACAAAGACGCGAAGAACTTCTTGTACCTAGGAAGAGGATATAACTTCCCAGTAGCATTAGAAGGAGCTTTAAAGCTGAAAGAAATCAGTTATATCCATGCGGAGGGATACCCTGCGGCAGAAATGAAGCACGGACCTATTGCATTGATAGACGAAAATATGCCAGTGGTGGTCATTGCCACCAATAGCGAGCATTACGAAAAAGTGGTAAGTAACATCCAAGAGGTGAAAGCTAGAGGAGGTAAGGTGATAGCCGTGGTAAGTGAAGGGAACAAGGACTTAAGTAAATGGGTTGACCATACCATTGAGGTTCCGGAAACAATTGAACCATTATCACCATTGGTAAACTCTATTCCGCTGCAGCTATTAAGCTATCATATTGCCGTAATGCGCGGTTGTAATGTAGATCAGCCAAGAAACTTGGCGAAAAGCGTTACGGTGGAGTAGATTAACTAGCTTGACATTGTTTCTCTGGTTCTAGAGATTTTAATTGATTCTGACTATTTTCCCTTTCTTAAAGAAGATGAATAGTCCAATCAATTACTTGAAGAAGGTTGCCTTTCTTGTATTGTTAAGCGTTTGCACCACCCATGTTTGGTCGCAAGCATTTAAAAAGAAAAGGCATAGCATTACCCCAATGATTGGCTTAGCCAACAACTTTACTACGCCTTTTTCAAATTCTCCCGGGGCTAATTTGAGAATTGATTATAACAATGGTGACAATCAACGGATTCCATTATCTGTTAGATATCAATACAGAATGAAACACGGCAATCGATTTGGTGTGGATTTCTTGAGTAATTACAACCCACTGACGCTTAATCCCAAATACTATTTAGAAAACTATGGCTTTGTCGGACCTGTTGTGTTAGCTCACTCAGGTAGTATGGTTGGCGGCGATTTACATTACTCAAAAACCATTGATATCAAACTTATCGAGGTTTTTGGTTTCCTCGGTATAGGAGGGTATTGGCAGTTTCCTGATAACCAAAGCACACAAAATTTCGATTGGTATAAGGATGCGATACCTGAATTTTATGAATTCGCCGTAGCTTCTACCAACCATTCAATAAAGTCATTTCTGCCTATTACGATATTCGGTTTTGGCGCTCGATTCAAGCATTTAGAAGGAGGACTTAATTATCAGTTTTCATTAACAAGTCCAGTCAATTCCTTTCAATACGATGGTATTGAGTTTAGGAATGAAATGCGATTCAGAAGCCTAGGTTATTACGTAGCCTACCGAGTGGAGTTCTAGGTGCTGGAGCATTTATTCTTCAAGGTATACTTTAAACGTACGAGTGCTTTTTCCATTGACCACCCTGAGTAGGTATATTCCTGTATTTATCTTATTTGGGATATGAACTTGTTCTTGTGAAATACTTCCATCAGAGATATACCTTCCACTCAGGTCCATCCATTGATAATGCCCTTTGTTCAACCCATTAATGCTTAAAACCGCATTTTTAGAAACTGGGTTTGGGTAAATATTTATGGATGAAATGTCTTTATCAAGGATTCCAACATGACTTACCAATACGGGTATAGCCACTGAATCCGAACAAAGATTAGAACGATCAACCACAATTAATTGTATGGTGTAATCGCCGGCTTCTTCATATTGATGGAGTGCTGGTAGGCCTGTGGTATTAGATCCATCCCCCCAATCCCAATTCAAATCCAAACCGGAAGTAGTGATTGGTGTACAAGAAACTCGGTGCTGCCATGCCAATCTATAGGTGAATCCAGCAACTGGCCTAGGTTTAACCGATAAATAGGCTTGTTTTCTTGGGGATTTACAACCTTCGTTATCTACCTCATACCAAACACTCTTATTACCAAAAACAATTCCGAAGTTGAATTGGCTTCCTTGTGCAATCGAAAAATTAGAAAGAGAGTCTTCGTACCAATACACCTGACCAATTTCAGGGTTTACCGTAATGGATCCTTCTGATTTAGCACATACGGGATCAGAAACAACACTTTTCACTTTAGGTAGAGCAATAAATTTCACCAATACACTGTCGTATTCTTTTGAAAAACACTCATCTTCTGCCGATTGGATGTAGGCGTATTTTTCTCCAATGAAACCGCTTACCTTGGGTGAAGGTCCCTGATGGAATGAAGTATCGAGTGTATTATCCCAATACCAATAGACTTGGCCCCAAGGTACGCTTGCAAATAGGGTGGCTGTGTCGTTTTCACAGGCTTCGGCGCCTGTTGGACCAAATAAGGAAGATGGATCTTTTGTTTGAATATTCACGGCGGTTCTACCACTGCCGCATATGCCGTTCCAGGTTTCAACATATATGGATTCTGTGCCTCTACTTTTACTTGAATAGGTATAGGTTGGACCATAAGAAATAACCTTAGAGCTGTTAGCATCGTTGAACCATCGAATGGTATCTTTACTAGCTATACTAGCTTCTATAATCAAAGGTGAAGAACTACTGAGGCAAACAAAGGTATCATGCGTGACGTTAGGCACTTCTGGGGCAAAGTCATTTCCAACAAGAGCTTTAACAACAACTGGTGTTTTAGAATAGAAGCAGCCGTTGTTATCCGCAATAACATAATATGAAGTGTCTGCGTTTAACTTTTCCGTTTGTAACCAATCACCTTGATATACCGGAATCAATAGGCCTGAACTGCTATACCACTTGATTACACCGTGATCTGTATTTGCCCCTAAATTGGCAGTTGCTCCTGCACAAATAGAATCGTTTGTAGTTTCTAATATGGTTGGGTACTCATATACAGTAAAAGGAATGGTATTCCATTTTGATTCACAATGGTAATTCACTGATTTCAGATAAAAGGTATCGTTATCTTGAGCATTTTTTATGACATAATTGGTCCCTTCGAAAAACGGTGTCGTATCAGACATGGAGCGATACCATTTTACTGTAGAATACAAGTCTGATGTAACGGTCAGTGTTACGGTGTCGCCTTTACATGCTTTTGCTTCCTCCAACATTCGTGGTCTTGTTGGATTAAAATAGATATAGTGTGTTGCTGTATCACGGCAGTAATCACCTGTGTAAGGATAGATGGTAGAAATTAATTGAATCTTCATGTTATTCTTTCCGGTGGGTTTATATTTCCCATCGATTGAAGATTGAATTCTGCGATTATCGTAATTCCAGCGGTGACAGATTCTTTCTAAATTGGAGTACACATAGCGGTTGTAGTAGATGCTAGAGAAGACATTTTTTTCACTTTGGTTATCGAATTTTAAGGTATCCAAGTTGGCATAGCAATCTTGGGTAAATGTAAAATCTGTCCCTACTTTATAATTCACGAACGGGTAAAGTTGCATGTGACTATTGAAGGTGGTACCACCGATATTCAAACTCAAACACCGGTACCAAATGCCGCTCACAGAACCAACACCTAAGTTTCTAAATTTACCATCTCCGTTGGCCCATGAGTTGCAAACCAAT
>VMCP01000142.1 GCA_008081305.1 Bacteroidota bacterium
AGATGACGAAGAAGAATCACGCATAGAATGTGCCTATCGATTTGAAGATTGGGACTAGCGCAGTAATATTCAGTTTTTATACATCCGAATCTTCCCGGTGAAATACCATTGATTCTTCCATTTGAAGAAATCCAAACGAAGAATAAACCGGTCTTTTTTAGATTCCAATGGGATTTCTAATCTTGAAGTAGGAGTCACTCCGTTACGATCGTATCGAATGATTTTAGATCTTGGAATATTCAATCGGTTTGATCGTATACTGTTTTTCTTTCCATACTTAATGGTCTTTTTGAGGCTCTTTTTGAATCGGTATTGATATTGAAGCCAATTACCATGAATGTTTTGATCGTTTATCACCGTATCCGTCATTCTTGTGAGATCGTGGAAGTTTGTTTCAGATAATAAGCCATAGTTATTGTAAGTAGATCTTCGATTAAACAACCAACTTACTATGCTATCAATGGCCAATTCAGGATCCTCAAAACCCTGGGTCGTATCGGAAGTAGTCTGTATAATTCTCGATTTAGAACTTCTAGAAGTTTGAGATAAGAGTGTATTAAATCCCCATAAAGTTACAAGGGCAATACATACAAACTTCCGACCTTTGATGTTCACATCACGAAAGTACCCAATTGATGAGTAATAATGACAATCCACCCAATAGACTGATCGGATGCACAAGTCCGTACCTTCTCCAACATGCGCATAACCCTGTAGACTGGCAACCTTGGGGCAACAACGCTTGGAGCGAAGCAAAAGATAAAAACAGACTTGTATTGGTAAGCATTGGATACAGCACATGTCATTGGTGTCATGTGATGGAGAAAGAATCCTTCGAGGATAACGAAACCGCAGAAATCATGAATATGGGTATGATTTCCATCAAAGTAGATCGTGAGGAACGACCGGATGTGGATATGGTGTACATGGATGCCTGCCAACTAATGACGGGTAAAGGGGGATGGCCATTGAATGTCATTTGCCTCCCCGATGGCCGGCCCGTATATGCGGGAACCTATTTCCCTAAACCGCAATGGCAACAAATTATCTTACAGTTAACTACCCAATACCGTTCAAATCCAGAAAAGTTTGAAGAATACGCGATCCAACTGCATCAAGAAATGCAGAAAATGAATCGGCAGCCAAATTCAATGGAATTGGATTTTTCTAGGAGAAATGCCTTTGAAATT
Organism: Bacteroidota bacterium; assembly: GCA_008081305.1. Classification (GTDB taxonomy): domain Bacteria; phylum Bacteroidota; class Bacteroidia; order NS11-12g; family UBA955; genus VMCP01. The sequence continues at coordinate 1,191 of VMCP01000142.1, forward strand.
TTTGAGAAGTATTCGGCTGATATTGATTGGATAGAAGGCGGCAAACAACGAACCCCTAAATTCATGGTTCCATGTCAGTTTGAGTACGCCTTGGATTTTCACCTTTGCACGGGCGATGAGTCTGCTAAGGAATACGTTCAACTGAGTTTGCTTAAAATGTCCAACGGTGGTTTATATGACCATTTGAGAGGTGGCTTTTTCAGGTATAGTACAGACGGAAAATGGTTTGCACCTCATTTTGAAAAAATGCTTTATGATAATGCCCAATTGATAAGACTTTATTCTCGGGCTTATGCATGGCTAAATGCAGAAAACTTCAAAGAAGTCACCGAGCAAACCATCGACTTCTGTTTAAGAGAATTAAAAGCACCGGAAGGCGGTTTTTACAGCGGACTAGATGCAGACAGCGAAGGTCAAGAAGGTCGATTCTATACCTTTACCTATAATGAATTACAAAGTTCACTCACTAAAGATGAACTACAATGGATTACCGAATATTCCAACATTCAACCAAATGGGAACTGGGAAGCCAAATTAAATATCATTCACGCGAATAAAGCGCCTTTGCAGGTATTAGAATCGTTAAAAATCACAGCTGAAGAATATCACACGCTGAAAAAAGCGGTATTCAAAAAGCTTTTCAAAGCCCAAGAAATAAAAGAACGGCCTTCTTTAGACTACAAAATCATTACCTCTTGGAATGGCTTGATGCTCCAAGGATTGGCCACTGCTTATTTATACACGCAAGTAGATCTTTACCGTAATGAAGCCAATGAACTAGCTAACTGGCTTACAAATAATGCGCTTGCCAATGGCACAGTGTACAGAATAAATGCAAAAGGTAAACAGCATACCGAGGGCTTTCTAGATGATTATGCAGCATTGGCCCTTGGTCTTGTGACTTTATTTAAAGCAACCCATGATGCACAATGGATTGAAAAAGCAAAGTCTATTGCTGATATTGCCGTAGAACTATTCTACAAAGAGGGCACTTTTAATTATGTTTCAAAGCAAGCTGAATCACTTATTGTGACCAAATCGGACAACACCGATGATGTTATTCCGAGTTCTAATGCAATGATGGCCGAAGTCTTAGAAGCTTTATTTATGCATTACTCAAAACCTAGATATTTCGAATTATTCAAAGAATCATTAAATGGGAATGCACAGTTTTTATCTGAATATCCAGGTTGGTATTCAGCGTGGGCTCGACTTCACCTTATGCAAACCTGTGGAAACGCACATGTAGCTATTCACAACGAACTACCATTCCCAAATCATCTTGAATTGGCGCAATGGCCTTCATGGATCACCATTGGAAAAATGGATACACAATCGCCATTATCTTGGCTTAGCAACAACAAAAAGGGATATTTCCTATGTTCTGGGACCCATTGCTACGAAGGCGTGCGTAATTGGGAAGATACATCCGAACTACTTGAGGAGCTATACGGAGGCGAACACTAATTAGAAGTGGTAATTTAATACCAAATTATAATTGGAGACATCCACTTTGTTGAAAATCAAATTGGGCTTCTCCGGGTTCCCGTTAACAGGCATCTTGTGCGCAAATAGAAGTTGACCCTCTAAACCAGATAAAATTCCTGTAAACTGATAGCGCACATCGATATTGAATTGCGCATACGATGGGAAGGCGTATTTATTTAAATGGGTATTACTAACCTCTGGTAAATCAAAATATCCTGCCATAGTGGTTAACGATACCCTATTTTTTGTCCAGTGATGCGTATACTTAGTGGTAAAGGCGTTTACCCCGCCAAGTCCCTCATTTCTTTCTCGGGGCATAAAGGTATAAAATGGATCTCTACCCCATTCTCGGGGCATCAAATACCGTCCTTGGTCTGTAATATGCGTATAATTCAAGTACCATCGATTAGCGTCTTTTTTTATTCCTAAACGAGCGGAGTACACTTGTGATTGATGATTATCTGGCACATACTTATATCCTGTTGTGTCGTTGCCACCGTTACCCACACCCACCTGACTGATTGCCTGAACACCAAATAATGCTTCGTGCCCCTTGTTGTTTAAAGGGATAGTCACATCGGCCTGAAACATGGCTGAATTGAATAAATTATCAACGTAGAAGTCCCAAACATGTGCCTTGATTTTTTCATTAAGAAAAGATCGATGAACTCCTAAAGTGGCCACATAGTGACTTTCGGTGTGCCCCGGATAAAGTGAGGGAGAACCATCGATATCCAACCCTGCACCATATAATCCAATAGATTCACCCATGTAATACCAGCGAACGGTACTTCTAGGGGATATTGCCCAAAGCAAACCACCTTCCAATTTGGTATTCTTAATATCTTCAGAGACCAGCCATGCTCCTTCCACACCCGTAGGCCGCATTCTACCATCTTGAAGATTAATAAATGGAGTATTGATCAATTGACGACCCAGTGTAATACTTGATTTAGATTTTGTGTATTTCAAGTAAAATTCCTCAAGACGGTCGAGATCTTTCTTATTCTCTGGGTCTTCAAGATCGAAAAGGCCTAATTCATATCTACTTCTAGATCCGCTTAAACTATCGGGAATTCCTAGGTCTGAGGAAGCTAAATTGAAAATATAAAATCCACTCACCGCAAACTGAAGCCCGTGATAAGGGGCTGTTTCATATCGAATACCTCCCCCACCAGCTAATGCGTAATAATCGGAAAGTTCCACTTGATTATCCGTAAACATCGAAAAGAACCGAAAATGCCCTTGCATGACACCATACTGAAATGCTTTACTTATAGCACCGGTATCATAAAACTTCGTAGACTTTCCTTTCCACATCTTTGGTTTTTCGGGAACCTCTTGGTGCTGAGCATAACTCCTTGGATTCGTTAAAACGAATATTAGAGCTAACAAAAAGATTTTCCAATAACGATTAGACATTTTGGGTGAATTCATGAACCGCGAATAAAGAACTTTTGAATGAACGAGATAGTAACTTTAATCACAATAAAGAAAATAGCTGCGGTTATCTTTGCTATCATGAAACAGCATTGGGATGCTCGATACAGAGAGACAGAATTTGCATACGGAGAAACGCCAAACGTTTGGGTAAAAGACTGTTTGAGTAAAATTGAACCCGATGGCACACTTTTATTTCCTGCTGAGGGCGAAGGGCGAAATAGTGTGTATGCTGAAACCTTGGGTTGGAAAACCAAATCCTTTGATATGAGTGAGGGCGGAAAAGAAAAAGCTGTTCAGCTTGCTGATAAAAATGGACTCACCTATCTTGATTATGAAGTTATCACATTCCAAGAAGTACAACTCGAAGAAGCCAGCTTTGATGGTGTGATTTTCAACTATACTCATTTCCCAGAGTCAATGAAATCAAGCTTTTTCGAAAAAATGCTTCGCTCTGTGAAGCCACAGGGCTATGTGGTTTTTGAATGTTTCAGTAAAAACAACCTTCCATTTCGTAAGAAAAACCCTAAAGTTGGTGGTCCGGATAAAGAGGAGATGCTTTACACGGTGGATGAATTAACCCAGTTATTCGGATCGCATTTCAGAGGGGATATTTTTGAGACACAAACCACCTTAAACGAGGGCAAATATCACATCGGTGAAGCCATGGTAATCCGTGCCTTTGGCAGATTAGATTGATGACATTTAATTGACAGTATTCGGCCAATAGGACGTGTTAATTTCGCGGTCAAATGGACTGGATTTACTACATCCCACTTGCGACCTTTACGGTATCGGTCGTTTTTTCTTACATCCTATTCAAACACTATCTTCAAAAGACTTCCGCTGGCTAGATGCTGTTGTGGGGGGGTGGTGTAGTGACAGATGGAGCTGG
>VMCP01000209.1 GCA_008081305.1 Bacteroidota bacterium
GGCGAGATACTAAACCATCGCTTTTAAATCCAATGTTCACTACAACATCTTTGTCAGTGATAGCCATTACATGTCCTTTCACTACCTGTTTTTCTTCTACTGGGTTGAAAGTCTCGAGATACGTTGCTTCCAAATTCTTACGTTCGTCCGTTGAATAGGTTTCAAAACCTGCTTCGTCGGCATCCCAATCAAAGTCATCGTGTGACCCGCTGGTTGCAGCCGCCTGCGCTGCATTTTCTACTTGAGAAACCACTTGCTCTTCAGCTTGGATTTCTGGATTCTGAGTTTCTTTTGATTCGTTTGTCAAATTAAGATTCCTCCTTTAATGGGCGGCAAAATTATACGATATATGTTGCATATCCTAAATGCTATAAAAATAATTACTTACCGAACCCTTTAATACCAAAAGAATTGAGAAAAATTTCAGTATCAATGATCTCATTTTAATTAAGTTTGTGTTCAATGAAAAAATCAAAGAATATCCTTGATAAGGCGAATAAAAGTGCTAGCAATGCGCTCACTTTGATTGATACCAATAAATGGATAAACATCGCGTTAAAAGCGGCTTCCTCCAATTCTGATGTCAATCAACTCGAAGGGTTTGAACTAGATACCCTGCGCAATGCACTCTTAACCGATGCCACACACTTTTCATTTACATTGAATTCTGGAATCCTAAAACAAGGAAATTCTACATCGAAAATACTATCAAACCAACCGCACGCACATATTATCAGTGGATCTGACGAACCAAAATTGTTTGAGCGTATTTGGAAAGGTTGGAACGAAGCAGCTTCTAAAATCACACAAATCACAGTGAATCGCGCTGGATTAGAGCGCATCGTTAATCAAGAATTCGAAATGAAATCCTTGGAAGATGTTCTATATGCACTTAAAAAAGGCATCGTAACCGAGGAATGGTACTATGGTAAAGATTCAAAACCATCCAACACATCATTTTTAGCGGCCCGTAAAATAGGTATTCAGCGATTTATTGATTTTTACCTACTATCTAAGAAAGCATTGTTCCGTTATGCATTTTTGGCTATCAGCATTCTTGGTTTCTTTCATATTACCTCCACAAGTCAAGATGCCGGAATATCAGGAGATGAATTCATTCAGCATGAATACGGTAAAGTCATAGCAAACTATCATCTGAACAAAATTGGAAGCGGTATTGATATCGATACGAATGACTTGAAAGGTCAAAAAATGAATACCATAGCTTCCAAATACGATGAGATGGGAGCGGATATTGCCACTTTAGAAGATCCAGAAAAGCTCATGCATTTGTATGGTTCAAGCTTTGATACATTCACATCCCTTCTCATTCATTGGTTGGATGTTGATGATTACATGGAATTCCGTCATTGGTGGAATTCATTATTTGGCTGGTTAATCTTCCTATTTGGAGCATTGCTCATTCGGAGACTAACCGGCGGTTCATGGTTGTGGGCCAGCATTGGTTTTTTGATGCTCTATTTCACTCCGAGAATTTTTGGTGAAGGATTGAACAACCCCAAAGATATTCCCTTCGCTTTGGGTTACATCATGACCCTATATTATGCGATTAAACTCTATCATAGTTACCCCCATTTCAGGGCCTGGGATTTAATCGGTTTCATTTTCGGTATTGAATTAGGCATTAGCATACGTATCGGTGGATTATTATTTATTGGCGTTGCCGGAGTATACATGGGATTAAAATACATCCAACATATTGGATGGGGTTCATTCCGTGCGTTGAAATGGAAAGGTTTCACCAAATGGATTAGTCGATTCGCTTTGGCCTCCATTATTGCATATATCGCGGCCATTTATTGGTGGCCCTATGGTTGGAGTTCTCCTATCGAAAACCCGATGAATGCATTGAAATCATTTACTGATTTCCAAGTCAGTCTACGACAATTATTTGAAGGAAAACTATACGATTCTGATCAGCTACCTCCTTATTATCTCAGTAAATATGTGTTTATCACATTGCCCATTGGTGTTTTAGTAGGTATTATTCTTTACATCATTGGCACTTGGATTAAAAGAAAGGATTACAACCAAGAGGAGTTCTTGATTTTGTTTGCGGCTGTTTTTCCTATTGCATACATTTATATCCAAGGAAGTTCTGTATACGGTGGTTTACGACATATTTTATTCACCTTGCCTGGCTTCATTATTATCGGTGTAATGGGTTATTACAAGCTCAGCCAGTGGATTAAACTTAAACCTACCATCGCTGCTGCTATTGCAGTAGTTCCAACAGTCCTACCGGCATCGTTTATAATAAAAAATGCAAATCTCAGTTATGTTTACTTCAATGAGTTAATTGGAGGTGTCTCGGGAGCCTACGGTGATTATGAACTTGACTATTATCTCGCAAGTTTGAAACCGTGCTCCGATTACCTAGCTGATGAGGTACTATCTAAAAATACCGATTCCACCATTTACATCAACTCATACGGTATGGACCAAGTAAAGTATTACTTACGAAAGTACCCTAATGCAAAAGTTGGATTCACCCGATTTGATGATCGATCAGAAAAGCCCTGGGATTATACTGTATTCTATAATGCTTACATGGATCAAAACCGACTTAAAAGTGGTTACTATCCACCCACAGGAACGGTATTCGCTCCTACTGTTGATGGGAAAGCTCTAGGTTGCGTGATTAAACGCCCATCTAACCTAGATGTTGAAGGTATCAGCGCGTTAAGAAAAGAGAATAATCCTGACAAGGCTATTGCTAAGCTTAAGACCTACACGGAAATAGATAGTATTTCTGCCGAGGTATGGTTTTACCTGGGTAATGCCTACGCGGTTAAATCAATGGATGACAGCGCCCGTTATTATCTAAACAGAGCACTACATATTTACCCAGAATTTAGCCAAGCCTTGTTTACGAAGTATCAAATAGAACTGAGGAATAAAAAGTATGACGACGCCATTGCGGTCATGCAAACGTATGCCAATGCAAGACCCAAAGATCCAGATGGATACATCATGATGGGACAGGCTCACTTGTACGTAAAAAATTATGATTTGGCCCGAAAAACGATAGTGAAAGCCATTTCATTTAATCCGTTTGATGCTCGGATATATCAAATTGGTGCTCAATGTTATCAAGCTCAGAATAATAAATCTATGTTTGAGCTTTGGTATAAAGCGGCATTGTTCCGTCAATCAAAGACACAACAAGAACAGCAAGAGAGGCTCTCAGCTATTCAACAGGTTTATGCCAATGAAACAGGAGAAGAATTAGACCTCAGCAAGTACTTCAGATAATGATCTTGGGTTAACCGCCACAGGTTGTCCTTTTTCGTTAAAAGCAACCTCACTGGTTTCTATGTTAAGGTCGTGTTCATAATAATACAACCAGTTACCTTGCACCGCAAGTTGGTTGATGCGCTTGCGCTCTTCCATGGTTTTTAGCGGCTCAATATCGTAGGACATCACAAAGTTTGGCTTCAAATGAGCCGAAGATGGAAAAAGATCAGCCGTATACAAGATGTTTAAATCATCATTCACACGAATGAGGGGCGTCATCATTCCACGCGTATGCCCATTGCATACAAGCAACTCTATACAACCTGCAATTAAGTCGCCTTCTTTCACATATTGTAATTGCCCAGCTTTAAAAATGGGTTCAATATTTTCTTTCAGAAACGAAGCTTTTTCTCTGGGATTGGGATTTAACGCATGTTCCCATTGCTCTTTTGTGCTGTAATAGGTTGCATTTGGAAACGCCGTTTTTAATATCTCACCGTCACGTATCACGGCACCACCGCAATGATCAAAGTGCAAATGTGTTAATATGACATCGGTTATATCGCCATGGGAAACTCCTGCTGAATGCAATGAAGCATCCAAAGAGTGCGGACCATTCAAATCATAATGAGAATAAAACTTATCGCTTTGTTTGTTACCAATACCTGTATCTATTAAGATTTTTCTATCATCCACTTCCACCAAGAGACAACGCATTGCCCAATTACATAGGTTTTGCTCATCTGCAGGGTTTAACTTATTCCAAAGTTGCTTAGGAACAACACCAAACATCGCTCCACCATCCAACTTAAAATTCCCGCTGTGTATCGTGGTTAACTTCATTTAGAAATCGTTGTAAACATCCGTTAATGCCTCAAACCCATCTTTGGTAACCACGATGGTATGCTCAAACTGCGCAGACAATCGTCCATCTATGGTTCGTGCCGTCCATCCGTCTTTGCGGTCAATCTTACACCGTGCTTTTCCTGCATTAATCATAGGTTCAATGGTGAACACCATCCCCTCTTTCAAAACAGGACCGGTTTCTCTTTCCGAGATATGCTGAACATCCGGTTCTTCATGAAATTTCAACCCCACTCCATGGCCACAAAACTCATACACCACACTATATCCATTTTTGTGTGCGTGCTCTGCGATGGCAGCTCCAACATTTCCCAAATGTGCACCCGGCTTAACTTCTTTCATTCCCAATTGAAGACATTCTCGGGTTGTATCAACCAATTTCTTTGCGTACTCAGTGGGTTCACCCACGTAGTACATTCTACAGGTATCACCAAAGTAACCATCTAGAATAGTTGTTACGTCAATATTTACAATATCTCCCGATTGAAGCTTGGTATCATTTGGCACACCATGACAAACCACATCGTTCGGAGAAATACATGAAGCATGTTTAAATCCTCGGTATCCTTTGGTTGCAGGCAATGCACCATGGGCTCTAACATATTCTTCAATAATTTGATCTAACTCAGCGGTTGTTACACCTGGTTTTACAAATTGCTCCATGTGTTTCAATGTCTTCGCTGCGAGTTGACTACTTGCCCTAATCCCTTCGATTTGCTCTGCTGTTTTTAACTTAATTCCCACTTTGAAAATTCTCTTAATTAAATGAATAACCTGACTTAAAACAGAAGTCATGCTTCCGCTGAAATGGCCTGAATGATATCCTGCTTGGTAATAATATGCCAATTCCCTGCCATATCCAT
>VMCP01000157.1 GCA_008081305.1 Bacteroidota bacterium
GAGGACGGGCATACCGTTTTGAGTTTGGGCTTAAATTACGGAGGACGCCGAATTTTATTTGATAAAATCAGCCTCAATTACACGGTTGGAATAGCTTACCCTATTAGTAGCTCAATAGCAAAACTATCGGGTAATCAATTGTTAAGCTCAAAAGATGCCGTTCATAGATTTACCTATGATTTTCTCAAATCCAGTAGGACTATAAAAGGAAGTATTGAAGTAGGTTACTTCTTCTGATTTAAGGGAACTTCGGATACTTTTGGAAGTCTGGTTTGCGCTTTTCAAGAAATGCATTTTTACCCTCCTGTGCTTCTTCTGTTAAGTAGTAAAGTAGAGTAGCATCACCCGCCATTTCCATAAGACCGTGTTGCCCGTCTAATTCTGCGTTGAATGCTCGTTTAAGCATACGAATAGCCATAGGGCTTCGCTCCATGATGGTTTTACACCAATCTACCGTTTCGTCTTCAAGTTCGTTGAGCGGAACAACCTTATTTACCAAGCCCATTTTTTCGCATTCCTCAGCCGAATATTGACGACATAAGAACCAAATTTCACGTGCTTTTTTCTGACCAACGTGACGGGCCAAATAGCTGCTACCAAAACCGCCATCAAAGCTTCCAACTTTTGGTCCAGTTTGGCCAAAAATAGCATTTTCCGATGCAATGCTTAGATCGCACACAACATGTAGAACATGCCCACCGCCGATGGCATAGCCATTCACCATAGCAATGACAGGTTTGGGTATAGAACGAATTTTTTTGTGTAGGTCTAATACATTCAATCTAGGCACACCTGAGTCATCTACATAACCACCGATGCCTTTTACATTCTGATCTCCACCCGAACAGAAAGCTTTTTCACCTGTTCCCGTCAATATAATCACATTGATTTCTTGGGATTCGCGGCAATGTTCCATTGCATCCAACATATCCATCACAGTTTGTGGACGAAATGCATTGTACACTTCCGGACGATTGATGGTGATTTTTGCTATCCCCTCGTGAAAATCAAATAATATATCGCTGTATTCTTTTATGGTAGACCACTTGCGTTGACTCATAACGCAAAGGTACGACTATCCTAATTATGCTGTAGGATCAGGTGCCCAAGAAAATACCAAATGCACCCCTTGTTTGATTAACGGCATTATTATCCAAAACTATAGGGAGCAATGAGGTTCTCGCAAATACGCCTATACGCTTGAATTGTAAGCTGATAAACGGATCAATGGAAATGGGATTCATTTCCAAATCGTCATAGGTGCGAACACGAGCACCATCATCGTATTCTACTTCGGTGTAAAAACGATAACGGTAACCTACATAAACCCCAACCTGAAGCTTCATGTTTGGTCTGCGTTTGTGGTTTTGAAGTCCAATGGATAAAGGGATGCAAATACTCTCAGAATGAAGAGATGATTGCACCGCATTTTCAGTTGGTCCAGATGCTAAGCTATGAGAAAAACTATCAGCACGGCTGGTGATTCGAACCATTGGGTCGTTAAAAGTATATTTCTCTGTTTCAACGCCTAATCCAAACCTAAATCTCACTTTACCTTCATACAGGTTTTTACCCGCACCCAATTCAAATGAGAACTGATTTGAATTAAAAAAGTCAGTGGATGGTACATAAGCGCCTGATGCCGCAGGTTGATAAGGCGATAGGCTGAGTAAGCCTAATGAAAACTTTGTGTAAGGTAGATATTTCGGTCTAATCTTAGTGCGACGGGGTTCATCATCCTCTTCCCAAGGTGCGACTTCTACCGGAGCGGGTGCCTCTTCTTCATACAGTTCATAAGGCACTTCCACTGCTTCTTCAATGGTTTCTTCGACTACAGCAGTGTCAGTTTGAGCATATATGGTTTGGAATCCCAAAAAGGAAAAAGCAAGGAGGCTTAAGGAAAGATAGGTAGTTCTCATCTGACAAAGATAGCCGTATTTGAGAAAATTTGATTTTAAGTTTCAAGTCGCAAAGCGATAAGTACAATAATATACTTGCAACCCTTACTTTTGAAATCAATTCAGAAAAAACACATTAAATTATTCGTTAAGACGGTTACTTAAAATGGAAGAAATAGATAATAATTGGTATGAGACATGGTTCGATACAGAATTCTATCATGATCTATATAGTCACCGTGATGAGGAAGAAGCGCGCATTTTTATCTCAACGATGATCATGTTTCTTGAAATTCATCCTGGTCAACGCGTGATGGACATGGCCTGCGGAAAAGGTAGACACAGCCGAGTATTAGAGTCGCACGGTTTAGAAGTGGTAGGTTTTGATTTGTCCAACCATAGCATTGAAGAGGCGAAGATTTATGAATCTGAAACCATGGCTTTTGATTTCCATGATATGCGTAAATCGTTTACCAAATTTGGAAAATTTGATGTCATCTTTAATCTTTTCACTTCGTTTGGTTATTTCAGTGACCCAGAAGATGACCAGAAGACCATTAGAAATGTTCACAAAGCGCTAGTGACAGAAGGTTTTTTTGTCCAGGATTACCTCAATGCGGCTTCTGTGATTGATTCACTACCTCAAAATGGATCTAAGGAAACGGAGACCTCTAATTTTTCTTGGAAAAAACATGTAGCCGATGGATTTATACTAAAAGATATCACCGTTGAGAACGGAGGAGATCAGCATCATTTTCAGGAAAAAGTGAAAGTGTATTCGTTGGAAGAATTAGTGAAATTACACGAAGAGGCTGGCTTGAAAGTCCAAGATGTTTTTGGTAGTTACGAGCTAGATCCATACTCAGAAAAAGAAAGTCCTCGTATCATCATTATCTCAAAAAAGGTATAATGGAATTATTACTTGAATGGGATAACGCGTTGTTTCAACTGATCAATCAGCAATGGGCTTCTGAGAAATTGGACGCATTCATGCGTATTTTGAGCTCAAAATACACGTTTATCCCATTTTACATTTGGTTCATTGTAAAGGTGATCAAAGATTATGGTCGGAAATTTTACTTGCCTTTGTTGATGGCTGTTTTAGCTTTTGCATTGGCCGATAGTATAAGTGCGAAGGTATTTAAACCTGGATTTAAACGATTGCGACCAGCATTTGAAGAAACACTCAATCCCCGTTTACCCGATGGTATGCCCGGTGGGAAATACGGTTTTGTTAGCTCGCATGCTGCCAATGCTTTTGCTATCTATCCCTTGTTAATTCTGATTGGACTTTCAAAGAAAAAGGTGACGTTCAAAACAAATAAGACGATGAAAATTGGGTTTTGGATCAGTATTGTAGTGGCAGTTGCTATCTCTTATTCGAGGGTGTATTTAGGACGTCATTATGTTGGAGATGTCTTTTTTGGTGGGATGTTAGGTGCGATAATCGGGCATTCATTATGGCTTGTGTTCAATCGTTATTTGAGGCCCAAGCTTGATTCATAGTCAATTTGGTTAATTTTGCCGCATGTCTTACGAGTTTATTGTAGTAAACCCGGCAGTGGTTGAATACGTTGCCACCATTCAGTTGAATCGTCCCAAAGAACTGAATGCCTTGAATCTCCAGTTAATGGGAGAGTTGAAGTCAGCGCTAGAAGAGTTAGATAATAACGACGAGGTTCGTGCAATTGTTATTCACGGTAATGAACGTGCGTTTGCCGCAGGTGCAGACATTAAGCAAATGGCTGGAAAAACAGCCATTGATATGCTAAAAATAGATCAGTTTTCTACCTGGGATTCCATTCGAAGAACAAAAAAACCTTTGATTGCGGCCGTGAGTGGTTTCGCTTTAGGCGGAGGTTGTGAGTTGACCATGCTGTGTGATATGATTGTGGCTTCAGAAACTGCACAATTTGGTCAACCTGAAATAAATATAGGTGTAATGCCCGGGGCTGGAGGTACGCAGAGATTAACCAAGGCCGTAGGGAAAGCGAGAGCCATGGAAATGGTATTAACAGGGAATTTTATCAGTGCAGAAGAGGCGCGCGAGGCAGGGTTGATAAATAAAGTAGTACCTGTGGACCTCTATTTAGATGAAGCCATCAAACTAGCTCAAAAGACCGCTGAAAAATCGCCAATCGCAGTGCAAATGGCCAAAGAAAGCGTATTGAAATCATTTGATACGGGCCTCCAGGAAGGGTTATTCTTTGAACGTAAGAACTTTTACATGTTATTCGCTACAGAAGATCAAAAAGAAGGAATGAACGCCTTCATAGAGAAGCGAAAAGCAATATTTAAAAACAAATAACCGAGCGACAAAATCATAGAATATTGGACAATCCTTTGGATTCTCCTTTAATTTGCAAATCCAATCATGCTAAATTTAATCTTATTTGGCCCTCCTGGCGCAGGCAAGGGCACCCAGAGCGAACAGTTAATCTATGCATACAATCTTAAACATATTTCAACAGGAGATTTGTTGAGGGCTGAACGTAAGGCGGGTACAGAGCTAGGTATTAAGGCCAACGAATATATTGCTAAGGGAGAATTGGTACCTGATGAAGTGGTGGTCGGAATGGTTAGAAATTTCATGAAAGAACATTCTTCTTCTAAGGGGTTTATTTTTGATGGATTCCCTAGAACCACGCCACAGGCAGAAGCATTGGATAATTTACTCTCAGAATTCGGAGCGAAGATTGACATCGTTTTGGGTCTAGAGGTAATCGAAGATGAGCTCGTAAAACGACTGTTATTAAGAGGAGAGACGAGTGGAAGAGCAGATGATCAAAGCGAGGAAACAATCAGAAATCGTTTCAAAGAGTACCAAACAAAAACCCTCCCGTTGATGGATTACTATACAAAAAAGAACTCCTACGTAGGAGTTAACGGAATGGGAGAAATAGACCATATTCAGTCTTCCTTAAGGGAAGAAATTAACAAGGTTCTTTGAGTCTTATACATCCCAAAACACAACGAACAATTGACTGGGTTTTTTTAGATCTAGATAATACGTTGTGGGATTTCGATGCCAATGCCCGTGAGGCATTGAAGGTGTTGTTTCAACGACATCAATTAGAA
>VMCP01000092.1 GCA_008081305.1 Bacteroidota bacterium
ACAACTATGATGCTATACTTGGGCTCATTCGCTGGAAAATATCCGGCAAATGATGCCATGTGCTTATTGGAATACTGCGTCCCACTTTCGTTAATCAATCGAGCAGTACCGGTTTTCCCCGCAACAGGGAATAAGCAATTTTCGAACACTTTTTGAGCAGTACCTCTTAAGGCAACACCGCGAAGAGCACTTTGCAAACTTTTTACGGTTTTTTGCGAACAGATTTTCTTATTGATCACGGTTGGTGAAATTTTCTCCATGGTTTTTCCGTTTTGACGTATTTCTTTTACCATGAATGGGCTCATCATAGTTCCACCATTTGCGATACTATTGTATACTGTTAACAGCTGTAAAGGGGATAGTCTTGTGGCATAGCCAATACTCATAGAAGGGAGCGAAATTTTAGACCATTGAGGCGAATTAGGTTCAGTGATGGTTGGATGGTTTGAACTAGGGATGTCAAAATTTGGCTTGAGGTTTAAACCAAGCTTGTATAGGTGTTTTAAAAAACGTTGAGGTTTTTTTCTGTAAGTATTGAATACAAATTGTGTTATGGCGACATTACTTGAAACTTCTATAGCCCTCTGAAGGCTGTATGTTTCTGGAATGTCTCCTTTGTGTGAGTCATCTTCAAATGGCTCTCCAAAAAATTCTACCTTTCCTCCATGGGTGCCAATGGTGTCGTTAAGCTCGATTTCCTCATCTTCTAGTAGTGCAAGGGCAGAAATGATTTTAAATGTAGAACCGGGCTCACTAAACTGGTCTACAGCGTAATTCATGGATTCGTAGTATTTGCCATCTTTACCTCGAGTGAGATTTGCCATGGCTTTAACTGCTCCAGTTTTAACATCCATCACGATAGCGCAACCGTGTTTAGCGCGGTGTTTTACCAGAGATTTATTCAGCGCGTATTGTGTGATATCCTGAAAGCGAACATCTAGGGTAGTTACAATGTCCTTGCCGTTTTCTGCTCTTTGTCCGTCTCCAACGGTAATAGGACGCCAAATTCTACCTGGCATGCGTTGAAACATAATTTGCGCCGAACGGCCTTTAAGTAAACTGTCGAAAGCACCTTCGAGACCCACGCTAATGCCATTTCTGGTGTACCCAATGGTTCGTTTTGCAAGGTCACCCATGAAATACATGCGCTTTCCTTTCTCCTCTACGATAAACCCACTGCGATACCTTCCTCTACGAGCAATAGGCCACGTTTTAATACGTTTGACTTGGTCAAATGAAATATCCCTGAGTATTGGAGCGTATTGAAGGCCTTGCTGATGGATACCAATGAATCTCGTTTTCCATTCCTCTTTGTTTTTTTCGGGAAAGAAACGAGCAAATAACATAGATATGCTGTCTACTTTTTCTAAGAAGTACTCTTTGCTTAAGGCAGGTACCTTACTATCCCAATATAAATCATACGTTGGAACAGAGGTTGCCAACAGGCTTCCATCATCTGCATATATATTACCTCGGATGCCATCAACGGTTTCAATTTTCGTATTCTGGGACTTTTGGTTGATTTCAAATCCCTCCACATATCCATTTTGTAGTCTGAAAATCGAAACAGCGATATAGATGGCAAACGCCAATACAGACAAGAATATCAATCTTGCCCTAAATAGAATCTGTTTACGGGTATTTACTTTATTTTCTTTCTTCACGGATAATCTTGTAAGGAGGGTTTGTGATTTCCTTTAATCCTTTAGGCTCCATTTCTTCAGCGATTTTGGTTTGCTTGCTGGCTTGAGTGATGTCGCTTTCTAGGCTGATTCTTTCAGAATGGAGTTCTTTAAGTCGCTTGGTTAATTGCTCTTTTTTACGGACCGCTTTAGAAGCATGATGAGAATTGTAGATGTAAAAAACCAGCACGGGAAAGGCAATGAGAATCCATTTTATGAGTCTCCAAGTATTCCAGTATTCTTGTTTTGGTTTTTGATTTTCTGTCATAACTATAGCTTTGTTCCTATTCTTAGTTTGGCGCTTCTAGACCTTGGGTTTTCTATGAGTTCTTGCTCGCTTGGTACGATAGGTTTTCTTGGTGTTGCTTCAAATGGTTTTTGAGGATTGCCATACAAATCGGTGATTCGCTCGCCCTCGATATTTCCTGTATTGATCAGGTTTTTTACCAATCGATCTTCTAAAGAGTGATATGAAATAACCACAAGCTTGCCTTCTGTTTTTATAAGGTCAGCTGCATCAATCAGAATGCGTTTTAAATCGGTTAGCTCGTCGTTTACTGCAATTCTCAATGCTTGGAAAACTTGCGACAAGAACCGTGATGGATCTTTTTTAGGGATGAATGATTCAATAGCATTTTTTAGTTTTTCAACAGTAGAGAAATTTCCATGCCCCTTGAGTTGATCAATGCTCTGTGCGAGCTTATATGATTTTTGGATTTCGCCGTATTCCTTAAAAATTTTTGATAACTCCTGAACGGAGCTATTCTCTAGTATATACTCAGCAGTAATGGGATTGGATACATCCATTCGCATATCCAATGGACCATTTAAGCGGTGCGCAAAACCTCGCTCATCTGTATTTATCTGATTTGAGGAAATACCAAGATCCCCAAGTATACCGTCTACGGGGTTCGTATTTAGATAGTGAAGAAAGTGTTTTGCATAACGAAAATTATGCCCAACCAGTGTTAATCTTTCGTCTTCTATTTGATTTTCGTGTGCGTTGATATCCTTGTCGAACGAGATTAATTTCCCTTTGTCCGATAATCGATTAAGGATTTCTTGACTGTGACCGCCTCCTCCAAAAGTAAGATCCACATATACCCCGTTAGGGTCAGACACTAAAGCATCAATGCTTTCGTGAAGTAAAACTGGTATGTGGTATGCGGTCTCCATTGTACTTCTTGAGACCAACACGTTTTGTTTTGGGCTTTACTCCTCTAGAGACTTCTTTTTTTCGTGGAAATTCATGGCCAACTCACTAAGTTCATTTGATTCTACATCGAGCTCGGATTCGTAGAGTTCCTTATTCCAGACTTCCACTTTGTTTCCGAATGCGCTAAGCACAACTTCCGAACCAAGATTGGCATATTCCATGAGTTTTTTTGGCAATAAAATCCTCTGAGAACCATCTATTGGCAGGAGGTTCGCACCGTTGGTGAAAATCCTTTTGAAACGACGAATTTCCGGACTCATGAAATCATCAACTGCAGCGAGTTTTTCTGTTTCACGAAGCCAGTCTTCTTTGGTGTAAAGCACAAGACACTGTTCAAAGCCGCGATTGACTACCAATGCATTACCCGCAGATTCTGGAATCTGCCCACGCAGCCTGGAAGGAAGCGATAACCTCCCTTTAGCGTCGAGTTTGCAATAGTATTCTCCAATTAGTCCGGCCATATCTGTGCTGGTTTCATCTGCTAAATAAATACAGAGGATCCCACATTTTCCCACATAATCCCAAAATTAACCACCACTTTTCCACACAGTCTAAAAATAGCACGAAATACAATCCGTTTTAGCTTGGTATTTTGGATTAAAAGGACAGCAAATATAGGCTAAAACCCTTGTTTTTGTTGTGAATTTTATTTTGTGGGATAAAGTGGGTGTATTTTCCAAAGATTTGATGGAGCTGCTCATGAGATAATTTTTATCTTTGGTCTCATGAGGGTATTCATTATAGCCGTTGTGTCTTGCGCCACGTTTTTGATTCCCTCTTTGTATGCTCAAGAATCTGTTAAAGGGGATATTGATTTTCAAATCAGGAATTACGGATATGATATTGGTTTTGGTGTGCAACGCAAGGCAAAAAAGATAGAATGGAAAGAGTCTGTGGGTTTGAGAATAGGAAGTATCAATCACCCCAAGGAGGTTTTTGTGATTAATCAAGTACTTCCGGCTTCGGAGCCTTTTGTAATGGATAAAATTTCACGGGTTTGGGCTGTGAAGCCGTATATTCAAAAATCTATTCAGATCTCTAAACATCAATCAAGGTTTGATATAGGTTTTGAACTTTTTGGTGCTCTCAAAATTCCCATGGCCTACAGTTGGCCTATTTATGTTTGGGTGCAAGACATTCGTCAACCCTTTGATAGTTATCGCGAGGTGAAATATAACCCGACAGATCATCCTCCAGAACAAATTGGCGGAGAGGTCTCCTACTTTAAGGGCTTCAACGAAGGGAGATTGATTCCAGGTATCGGAGCAAATCTGGGTTTCTCTTTGGTTTGGGGCGCCTACAGGAACTGGGAAAATCGTTTGAGTTTAGGATTCTCGCAAGACTTGTTTGTTAAAGAATTGCCCCTAATGCATTCAATTGATCGAAACCCACAATACCTTCCCGCTGTATTTCTTAACTTCGCTCTTGTATTTGGAGGGAATTAATTATCTCCTATTCTAATCATCTATAAAAAAGCATACCGTGATAGAATTACCAGTGGTTAATAAAGAAAAGCGAGGCCCATCTAAGCCTAATTGGCTAAAGATAGATATTCCTTTTGGTGAAAATTATACCCGCGTAAAGCGCCTCGTAAAGGAGCATAAGTTGCATACGATTTGTGAGGATGGACGTTGCCCGAATATGGGAGAGTGTTGGGGTAGAGGTACCGCAACCTTTATGATTCTTGGGAATATTTGTACTCGTTCTTGTTCATTTTGTGCCGTGGCAACAGGTCGACCGGGAGAGTACGACCTTGATGAACCAAAGCGAGTAGCAGAAGCAGTGAAGCTCATGGGTGTTAAACACTGTGTAATCACTTCCGTGAATCGAGATGAGTTAAAAGATAAGGGAGCCACCGTATGGTCCGAAACTATTAAGGAAGTTAAGAAGCAATCTCCTGAAACAACCATTGAAACGCTGATTCCTGATTTTAAAGCATTGTGGGATCTTCTCTACATGGTTTTGGATGCGAAGCCAGAGGTAGTTTCACACAATATGGAAACCGTAGAGGAGCTGTATCGATTGGTTCGGCCTCAAGCAAAATATTATCGTAGTCTTGAACAAATAAAG
>VMCP01000143.1 GCA_008081305.1 Bacteroidota bacterium
GAAGTAATTCTGTGATCTTGTGAACGGCTAATGGTAATTCCTCAACTGCCCGATTCAAACCAGGAGCTTGAAAGAATCCATTCAGAGTTGTCAATAAACTATCGGCTTTAGATGCTAGCGGAACTATTTGTTCATTGATGGCTGAAAATTGGTCTTGAGCGTAAGTACCAACCAATGTATCCCCATCTTCTACATAATTTTCTGAACGACCCATTACAAGGCGTACTTTCTGCCCACCTAAAATCTCCGATTGAATCTCCATTTTAGAATCTGCTGGAATATTTAAACTACTTCCTATTTCAAAAACAGCCTCTATATTATCACCATCTTCTGTAATATCTAAACTGGATAACTGCCCTATTCTAAGGCCGTTAAACATGACTGAAGTTCCAATACTTAAACCTTGAGCACGTTCATAATAAACATAGATATCTGTACCCGATTTAAAAGGGTTGTCCTTACCTCGCATAAAGTTGTAACCCAATATAAGCGTGGTTATAGCGATAGCCGTTAAAGCTCCCACCTGAAACTCTTTTGAAAGTCCTCGAAAGATTGACATCACTACAAAATTAGGTAATTATCATTAAGTGACGATTAGCGATTCAGTAACAAAAAAAAGTCCCAGCCTCTCGGCTGGGACTTTCCTATTGAAATCAACTGATTTATTAGTCTTTCACAATTAACTTTTTCACAGTTGCTTGACCATTATTGGTCATACGAATTAGGTACATTCCTCTTCCGTAAGCGCTAAGATCAAACTCAGCTTCACCGAATCCACCAGAAACAGCGCGCTCAGTAACTACTGCACCAACAGCATTTACTACGCTAATCTGAAGTGGCTCGTTATTATTTAATGCGTAGCTCACGGTTACCTTACCAGAAGTTGGGTTAGGCTTAACGTTCACGGCGTCAGATAATTTCAAATCTTCGTTGCTCATGAATGTATTCTGACAGTTTGGTGGGTACTGTACATAAACCGTACGAGATACGATTGATGACTCATTACCACTTGGGTCAGATACACGGTAGTTGATTGAATAGATACCTGCTTCATCGATGTTGATGTTATGGTATACAATCTCTACCAATGGCTCTAGTTCAGAACGAGAGTAGTAGTTATCTGTAAGGATCAATCCACTCATTGCCCAGAACGGAGTACCAACACAAGCCGATACAGGAGGAGCAACTACATTTGGAGCCTCACGGTCTACAACCTTAACATAACGCATCTTGGTAGTCTTGTTTCCGCTACCATCTGTTGCGATGAATGTCTCAACATAAGTACCTAAAGTGAAAGGATCCACCTTACCTGTGCGTACAGTTGATACTTGAGTTGGGTCATAGTAGTTATCCGTTACGGTAACCGAACGAGAAGAATACGGAGAGTTTACATCATGGTAAACAGTATCGTTCGTGTTCAACTCGATGTTTGGAGCTACGAAGTCATCAACTATGTAGTTGATAGTGTAACCATCTTCATCTGCTTTGTTACCGCTAGGGTCTTGAGCATTGTAAACGATTGGGTAAGTAGCACGCTCTTGGTTATTAACTACACCGTTAAAACCAGGATTACGATATAGATCGATGTTACCGTTACACTCATCTTGAGCATAAATATCATCAACAAACGCTTGGTTAATCTGAACTTGAATAGACATTCCATCTGTGATACGGTTTCCTAGACGATAAATTCCAGGGTTTTTCGTATCGCGAACTTGTACCAAACGCGTTACTTCCGTTTCGTTAGACTGAGCATCTTTAACTACATAAGTAATAAGGTAGTCACCCACTGCAGATGGATCTACGGTTCCATTTACCTTGATAGCTGAGGTTAAGTCACCATCAACTGCATCGTTTGCGACAGCTCCTGGATCAGTAAATGTTCCACACTGCTCTATGGTCATGGTATCATCACCTTGTAAGGTAAGAACTGGACCTGTACGGTCAAGTACTACAATAATTGTACGAGTCTTAGTCTCTGCTTTGTTACCAGAAGCATCCTCTAAATCAAAGTTGATGCTGTATACACCAGCAGCTTGACAGTCCAAGTCACTCGTTAAGACTACATCATTGGTAAGATCACCTTCAGTACCATCGATTGCAGTATATGTTTTGCTTGCAATCTCTTCGTAGCAAGAGGTAGCAGAAGATCCGCGCTCAACACGTACGGTGTCATCACCAACAAGGTTGATTTGCGGAGCCATTCCATCATTTTCTAATGTAACAGCATAATCTTCAAACTCACCAACAAGATTTACACCACAAGCACGGTTGGCGAATCCATCGTAAGATGCACCGATACGCATGCGGGTTCTACCTTCAAAACTATTTTTAAGAGCAGGAACAGTGAAAGAACCAGTAGCGGTTTTACCACTCATCTTACCAGTTGACATTACTTCTTCACCTGCATCGTCAAAGTCACCATCGATGTTCCAGTCGATCCATACCTTATAGTTCACATCATTGGCAGCTGTCAAACGACCAACTTCGATATCGTAAGTGGCACCAAAGGTCATTGGCAATGCTCTTTTGTCTGTACGGTCTGTATACATCGCCACATCCTCATCGGCATTCTTAACCAGAATTACATCATTCTTATCCGTTACAAGCACAGAGTTTATAGAAATATCCTTAGCTGTTAAGTTTGTCAAAGGAGTACAGTAATTTAAGCAAATTACATACTTATTTTTAATCACTTTCTTATCTGTATTTGCTTTGGTTCCATCGGCACTCCAAGCACTTAATGTGAACGTATACGCACCACCAGCTAAAAACTCAATCTGAGGATTTTGGCTGTTTTTAGTAGTACCGTTTACATATTTGAAAGATGTCGGGAAAATACTCCAATCAAATTTATTTGCGTAATCCGTAGTTGTTTTGAAAGAAACCTTCTGGCCGATATTTGGACGTACGTTATCAGCTACAAAGTCAACTTTACCAGCAGTGTTTGGAGTAGTAATGGTGATATTCTTACAAGCTGTATCAATACCCGTACAAGTCTTTGCAATTAGACAAGTCTTGTATGTTCCATTTGTATATATAATGCTAGAGAAGTCCTCAGAGAATCCTTCTGGATTGCCATCGATAGTCCACTCATATTCAGGAGCACCCTTAGCGTTTTTAGTTTCGTTGGTTGCAAAGAACTCAACGCCCACACCTACCGTAGTGTAAGGAGTAGACCAAGCTGCAGAAGGGGCAGTTGGGGTTTCTAGATCAGATTCCCACTCAATAGCAAAACCACGGCTCACACCTGAACCATTAGACTCAAAGGTAATGTATGCTGAACCAGAAGTACATTTGATAATAGTAGTATCCCACTGTGCCTGATTGCTTTTATTGATTTCTGCGATCACTGTATTAGGATCTTCATCAGCCCCATCATAAATAGTTAGAACATCATTGTCATCAGCAAGAGCAAGATCAGCAAATTCTAAACGAATTTCCTCAGCTCCACAAGGTAGAATTTTAAAATAGTCGATTGATGTCTTACGATTATTTGCGTAGTTACCTGTAGGACCCGCATGGTCAAACAAACGACCGATACGTGTTGAAGCTAATTTCTGTGGACCCATGTAGTTGTCAAGTGTTGGTAAACACTCTATATACTTTTGCTTACAGGTCTTTTGAGAATAACCTACAGCATTACCTGAGGTCAAACATACTTCATACCAACCACTCTCGTAGAATTCAAATGTTGGATTTTGCTCGGTTGAAGTCCAGTCACCTACACCGGTTGGAGAGTTAAGCTCCCAATCCCACTCGGTTGCACCGCTTGAACTCAAATCATATAGTTTGACATCGTAACCAAGCTCTACCTCATTTGAAGAGGCAATAAAATCGGCCACTGGCACAACTGTTGGAGTGGTAATTGTTACGGTTTTGGTGGTAGAATCTGCAATTCCACAGTAATCTACTTTCATGAACACATCAAACTTACCGTCATTATCCCAACGAGCCTCACCTACTTGTCCAGAGTTAGCAACTACACCATCAGCATCTTCAAATGACCAAGTGTATGTAGCTCCATTATTCGGATTTTTTGCAGGAAACTTAACGTTAGTAGAAACCCAGTTCGTGTCTTTTGGTATAGTTGGAACCACAAAATCCGCTACTGGTGTAGCTCCTAATTTGTAATTCACCTCTAAGTCAAATAAGTTACCATAAGAGTTAACCGTACCACAACCTTGATTCGCGTTCATCTGATAAGCCGTCATGGCTCCTCTAACACGCAAGTACGAAGAACCTGCCTTTGTAAAACAAGGAACCTTCAATTTAAAGGTGGTTGCTCCTCCGATTGTGGTTGAACTTGGATTAATCAAGCATTCCTCTTTTGAGTATTGCTTGTTTAAGTCAACGTCCATCCAGAGACCCACACGGGTTGCGTAACCATTCCAAGAAGTACCGGTTATGGTTACCTCAATTTCTTCACCTGCAGTTAGATCGAATGCTGAACCCTGGTTTAAAATCCCGCGGTAAGTAGTTGCGTTGTTACACTTCAAACCGTTGTACGATGCTAAAACCGTACCCGCAGAATTTTTTACCGTGATTGCGTCAATGTCACCACAGTACCCGTAACGGCCACCGCAACCATAATTGGCAGCACCATTACAAGGATTTTGTGCTTTTACTCGGTCGGCCGCGAAAAAGCTCGTGACCATGGCACCGAATAGAAACACTTTTCTAAACAATGTAGTTGTTGATTTCATAGATATATCTTTCGTATTAAGTTTTTCTTAAGATGCAAGAAACGAAAAAGGTTGCAAAAATCCCCAACAACAGGGATACTCTACAGAAAGAAGACAACACTATACGATTGACTATCAACAATATAGCATAATGTTATTTTTTTTATTTACACTTACATGACATTACTCAACGCATGCATCGATGGTCAGTCGGTTTTTTCGATGAAAGATTTATAGTTTTTCACCGCT
>VMCP01000163.1 GCA_008081305.1 Bacteroidota bacterium
AGAGTTCTAACCGCCGCCCATCGTGATTTGAAGCACACTGGCCCACTCATTCTCATCAATAACGATTCCACTCACTTCAAATTCATGGACGGTCTTCTGGGTCTGTTTTCAAGATTCGTTCGGGTTAAGTTGCCCTTTTATATCATAGATTATATCGATCAGAGTAAATGGCGATGGATGGAAATGAGCGCTTTCGGTCGATTTTCCTATTTCAATTGGGTAACTTTGTTGAAGGTTTGAGAACCAAGTACACCCTTATCGTTTCTTCGCTGTTGGTGAGTTTGTTTGTCTATTTGTTTTACCGAACGGAGCAAACGGTCGTCAATCATTTGGTTATTGCTGCCATAGGTGACGCTCCATATTGGGTTATCCGCGACTGGATCAATCAAAATATACATTTTGGGTCTTTTGGTGTTTATTCCCTTCCAGAAGCGCTATGGGTGCTAGCCATCACCCTCCTTTCCAAACGCTATTATTTGGGTCTGAATCGATGGAAGATTTCTTTGAAATTTGTACCAGTCCTTTTGGTCATTGGTTTTGAATGGTTTCAATTTGCGCATTGGGCAAATGGTAGATTTGATTGGGTAGACCTAGCAGGAGGTATTGTATTTTGGGTATTAGGGTTATTGGTTTTACCTGAAAAAGAACCAAAGGCATCACTGCTAGCCAAATGGAATTTTCATGGTGTAGCTTGTGTTTTGAGTTATGCAATCGTTTATCTTGCTCATGTAATTCAGTAATGCCCCAGTTAAAAGCAGATAAACCACTTTATACCTACGCGCGTTGGTTTCAATTGGTCCTGAGTTCTTTGGGGATATGCCTTTGGGTATCCATTTGGGGCTTCGAATCGACTCGGTCACAATGGCCAGAATCACAACAGTTTACCACATTTTCGGCCATACTTACGATGCACTTTTTTCCGGGTATCATTTTATTGTATCGTTTGTGGGGACAAGGATTTAGCTGGAAAAGATGGTTGGGTGAGTCCATATGGAATGTTATGGTTTTCGGGATTGCTGTAACTCCCACATTTAACCAAGATATGACCATGTTCGGTGGGCAAATGGCTCATTTGTTCCTAATTAAAGTAGTCATGGTGGTGGTCTTTTTAATTGATCTTTCTAGAATTCGTTTAAACTACAGATCTCGAAAGGTTCACCCGGCATTGGTATTTGTACTGAGCTTTGGGATCATCATTACACTGGGAGCTTTGGCCCTTATGTTGCCGAGAGCAACACATTCAGGTATTCATTTTATGGACGCCTTATTTACTTCTGTCAGCGCGGTTTGTGTTACAGGTTTAGCGGTGGTTGACACTGGGACCTATTATACTCAATTGGGTCAAAGCATAGTATTGGTTTTAATTCAGCTTGGAGGATTGGGCATATTAACGTTTGCGAGTTATTTCTCTTACTTGTTCAAGGGTGGCGCATCTTACGAGAATCAATTAGCATTAAGTGATATCAACTCATCAAATAGACTTTCTGACGTGTTCCAAACACTCAAATATATCTTTGGTATCACTTTGGTTGTAGAGGCGTTCTCGGCTGCTTCCATTTATTTCTCTCTGGATGCTAGCCTTTTTGAAACATGGACGGATCAATTGTTTTTCTCGGTTTTTCATGCGGTATCTGCCTTTTGTAATGCGGGATTTTCTACGCTATCCTCAAGCTTCAATAGTGAGGGATTTGCTTTTTCCTATGGTTTGCAGGTAATCGTGATATTGACCTTCGTTTTCGGTGGATTAGGATTTCCGATCGTTGCCAATACCGTTGCTTATTTCAGGTATCGCGTGAGGAGATTGTTGTTCAAGAAAAGCAAAAGGATAACAAGACCATGGGTTTTAAATCTGAATTCAAGAATCAATCTATGGACAACACTCATTGTGTTCTTTTTGTCTACGCTCTTGATGTTCGCATTTGAGTATAATCATACGCTTCAAGGACATTCATTTATGGGTAAATGGATTACGGCTTTGTTTGAGGCAACGACTCCAAGAACAGCGGGTTTCAACAACGTTGATTTGATGTCAATGACCACACCAGCCATTTTGCTAACGCTTTTTTTGATGTGGGTTGGGGCATCTCCTGCAGGAACCGGTGGAGGTATAAAAACAAGTACCTTGGCACTTATGGTGATGAATTTAATCAGTTTGGCCAAAGGAAAGGATAGGATAGAGGTGTACAGAAGAGAGATTTCCATAAACTCCTTGAGAAGAGCTTTTGCTGTGGTATTTTTATCGATAGCAGTAATTTCCACAGCCATTGTGTTAATGTCGATATTTGAACCAACGCTATCCAAGAAGTCTCTGATTTTCGAGGTAGTATCCGCATTTGGAACCGTTGGCTTAAGTTTAGGAATAACGGCTTCTTTGGGTACGTCAGCTAAGATCACCATCATGGCACTTATGTTTATTGGGCGGGTAGGTGCACTAACTTTGATTATTGCCTTTTTCAAGAAAACACGGGAGAAAAACTATCGATATCCCTCAGAAGAAATAACGATTAACTAACGCACATTATGAAATATATCATCATTGGTTTGGGGAATTTTGGAGCACCGTTGGGAGAAAAACTAACGGCCATGGGTAACGAAGTGATTGGGGTGGATAATCACCAATCAAAGGTTGAAAATCTTAAAGAAACCCTATCTCATACCATTTGCATGGATGCAACCGATGAGTTCACGATGAAAGGTTTACCTTGGAAAGAGACGGACATCGTCATTGTGGCTATTGGAGAAGATCAAGGCGCCAATATTATGGTAACAGCCATGCTTAAGAATTTAAAGGTCAACCGTTTGATTAGTCGCGCTATCAATCCATTGCACGAAAAGGTATTGCAGGCCATAGGAGTTGATGAAATTGTTCATCCAGAAGAAGAAACGGCAGAGCGTTGGTCTAAAAAACTATGCTTGAGTAACGTGGTGGATTCCTTTGAATTAAATGAGGAGTACTCGTTGATTGAGGCGAAAGTTCCAAAGAAATTCATCGGGAAAACCGTGGGTAGTATTCAATGGCGTGAGACCTATAATTTGCAGGTAGTTACACTTATAAAAAAGAAAGAAGTCAAGAGTGTGCTGGGTAAAACTCGATCGGTGTCGGAAATACAAGGAGTGATTTCAGACGACTGGAAGTTAGAGGAAAATCACATTTTAGTGCTGTACGGAAATAACGAGGATTTAAACGCTTTTTTAGGTAAAGAATAATGAAAACCAACACCTTTCCTGTTACGGGGATGTCTTGTGCTGCTTGTGCTTCAAGTGTTGAGTCTATTTTGAAAAATACTAACGGCATTAAACAGGCCTCTGTGAATTTTGCTACACACTCCGTGCTAGTGGAATACGATGCGGCAGAAGTAGAGCTTCAAAAAGCATTACAAGCGGTTGGTTATGACTTATTATTGGATGAGTTTAACGCGGAAGAAGAACAGGAAAAACTTCGTAAGGCCTATTTCAAGGATTTACAAAAGCGATTGCTTGCCTCGAGTATCTTGACGCTCCCCATTTTTATTTTTGGCATGTTCTTTATGGGTTGGGAGGCAGGTAAATGGTTATCGTTTGGTTTATCGGTGCCGGTATTGTTTTACTTTGGAAGATCATTTTATATCGGTGCATACAAGCAAGCATCCAAGGGGTATGCAAATATGGATACATTGGTCGCACTCAGCACAGGAGTCGCTTTCCTTTTTAGTGCCTTCAATACCATTTTTCCAGAGTTTTGGCTATCCAAAGGACTTGAACCTCATGTTTATTTTGAGGCAGCAACGGTAATCATTACATTCATAACATTCGGTAAGTGGTTAGAGGAAAGGGCTAAATACAGCACGGGAACAGCCATTAAGAAACTGATGGGACTTCAACCTCAGGAAGTATTTCTTCTTGATAAACAAGGTCAGGAAACGAATATTCCCCTCAGCGAAGTGAAAGTAGGAGATTTACTGAGCGTCAAGCCTGGAGGAATGGTACCTGTAGATGGTATGGTTCAGGATGGTGCATCCTTCGTGGATGAAAGCTCCATTACGGGGGAACCAATTCCCGCCGAGAAAAAACAAGGAGATCAGGTTTTTTCTGGAACCACCAATCAGACTGGACAATTTG
The DNA here is from genome assembly GCA_008081305.1 of Bacteroidota bacterium. GTDB lineage: Bacteria > Bacteroidota > Bacteroidia > NS11-12g > UBA955 > VMCP01. The sequence continues at coordinate 4,099 of VMCP01000163.1, forward strand.
TGTTGGTAGCACAAAAAGTGGGTTCGGAGACCTTGCTTTCGAAAATCATTCAAACGGTGAAGGAGGCTCAAGGTAGTAAGGCGCCGGTACAGCGATTGGTAGATAAAATCGCCGCGGTATTTGTCCCAACCGTGGTACTCATATCAATATTGACCTTTTGTCTCTGGTTTTTCTTAGGTTCTGAGGACGTATTCTCGCATGCTTTGATCAATGCCATCAGCGTATTGGTTATTGCTTGTCCCTGTGCTTTAGGTCTTGCTACGCCCACTGCTTTGATGGTAGGTCTGGGGAGAGGTGCTGAAAATCAAATTCTTATTAAGGATGCAGTAAGTTTAGAAACAGCACATAAAATAGACACGGTCATTTTAGACAAAACCGGTACCGTTACTGTTGGAGAGCCATTATTAACGGGTTACTTCGGATTTGAACAAGTAGACCATCTATTGCCTTTCGTTCTTGGAATTGAGAAGAAATCCGAACATCCCGTGGCACGCGCCTTGGTTCGAGGATTAGAAGAGAAAGAAATAACAGCTTCTGAGGTGAATCAGTTTAACAGTGAAACAGGAAAGGGCGTATCGGGGATTTGTGAATACGGGCTCCTCAGATTGGGAAATCAGCGCTACTTAGAAGATAACAATATTGACATTCCAGAACAGGTCAATTCGTGGGCCCAAGAACACGATCAAGCTGGTTCATCTTTTGTTTTTGCCGCGCTAGACGAAACGTGTCAAGGTGTATTTAAAATTTCAGATGAAATTAAATCAACTTCAAAGCAGGCCATTTTAGATTTACAGCGGTTGGGAATTGATGTAGTAATGCTTTCTGGG
>VMCP01000116.1 GCA_008081305.1 Bacteroidota bacterium
GTCAGGTAAAAATTTTGCTGCCGGATAGAAATCTCGGATGCTGCCTTTGTACACATTCTCCCAATTAAGTAATACAACGGAACCAAAGCTATCAACGAACAATGGAATGGGTTCAAAAAATGATTTATCTAGATTATCATAAACCGTTCTTCCTCCAGCAAAAGAAACTTCACGTTCTCTTGAATTTCCACCAAAGAGTATACCTACTCGAATCTTCTTCATCTAATACAAAAATAAGGGCATATCTGTCGAATACATAATGGGTGAAATCCTTTATTTATCGTTAATTTGCATTTGCTGAATCCTTTAGTACACCACATGATTCTAAGATTTTGTAAAGAACTAATATACTGCGTAATATATTAATTCTCTAATGTGACTAAGGAGAAAAAGACTTTATATCAATGACAAACGGAGATAAAACAGAAAAAATAATTTACGGAATTACTCAAGGTGACCCGAATGGAGTAGGCATGGAATTGATCTTGCGCATATTCTCGGATGAGCACATTTTTAAGTATGGTACACCTGTTTTATACGGTTCTCCGAAAACATTTTCCTTTTATAAGAAAATGTTGGGTTTAGAGGATCTACGCTACCACTTGATTGAATCCGCAAAAGATGCACAAGAAGGTAAATTAAATCTAGTCGTAGGTAGCAGTGATGAATTGCAAATCAACCCTGGTGAATCATCTGAGGCAGCTGGGAAAGAAGCATTGAACTGTTTGAATAAGGCATTGGAAGATTCCAATCATATCAAAGCATTGGTAACCGCTCCTCTAGATAAACAAACGGTTGCCCATCACCAAACGGGTTTTTCTGGTCATACTGGCCATATAGCAAACTATTTTGGAGTGGATAACTATGCGATGTTTTTGGTTAGTGACGAGTTAAAGGTGGCACTAGCCACAGAACATTACCCAGTTTCACAGGTTGCTGAGAATCTCAGTCAATCCATCATCACAAATAAGTTGGAGGTAATTTATAACTCGCTTCGAGAAGATTTAAATATCATCAAACCGCGTATTGCAGTTTTAGGATTAAATCCTCATGCTGGGGATAATGGTCTCCTTGGAAAGGAAGAAAGTGAAATTATTAAGCCCGTTATAGATCAAGCGTTCGAAAAAGGCAAATTGGTTTATGGTCCATATTCTGCAGATAGCTTCTTTGGGAGTGGTAATTATAAATCTTTTGACGCCGTTTTAGCCATGTATCACGATCAAGGTCTAATTCCATTCAAGTCAATGGCATTTTACGACGGGGTTAACTTTACGGCAGGTTTACCAATCATCAGAACCAGTCCAGACCATGGAACGGCATATGATTTGGCAGGAAAAGGGACCGCTGAAACACTTTCCATGCGTAACGCTATTCACGATGCCATTCACTTTGTAAAAAATAGACTTCAATTTATCGAGGATTTCTCAAATCCGCTACCATACACAGAATTTAGAAGAGAGCGCTTCAGAATTGATTTCTAATCCTCAAGGAAAAAGGTACCAATAAGGCCTAATACGCTTGAATCAACGGTGGTGGTTATTTCTGTATACTCTGACGGATGACCAGTTTGTGCTTTCTGCCCGATATGGTTGATGCCATCAATTGTGTTGTAGGTAATATTCTTTTTGTTTGAAAGATACTTATCAAAAACGGGTTTATTTAATTCAACGGGAGTCTGTCGGTCTAGTTCTCCATTGATTAATAGACAAGGTTGTTGAATCTCAGTCCACCATTTGATGGGATCATCCTGAAGAAAAAACAGCATCCACTGATTGCTAAGAAGTTGACTATATTGATGTAAAATGTATGTATCAAAGTCAGTTTTTATAACCTTCTCAAACCTCTTTTTGACTTTTTTTGACTGATTTTTTGGAGTGCGTTTTTTCCATTGATTCAACTGATTCACTATACTCGAATCTATCTGAGACGGTTTTAATCTTCCAGAGAGCAGTTCAGTGCTGTTACTGATGATTGAATCGTGAAGAGTTAAATATGCATTGATATATTCAGAATCTCTAAGGATTTTCTTTAGACTATTGGTGTTCTGATATTTATTTATGATCGCGCCGTTAACCAGTGCTGGGCCCAGGGCAATAATCTTTTTTACTTGAGTATCCTTGACTGCAACTTCTGCAGCGATTCTCGCGCCTTCACTATGTCCCAATAGATAAATAGGGTGTTTGCTACCAATGCTATCCCGAACGAATTGTATATAAGATTGCACATCTGTTATTCTATCCGCTGTGGTATATTTTAATTCGCTGGGCTTTGTTTTAGTTTCTCCTGCACCGCGATCATCTACTCGCAGCACGGCTAAGTTCTGTCTATTCAAATAATCCGAAATAATCAGGAATGGTTTATGCCCCATGATGGTTTCATCTCTATCCTGAGAACCGCTTCCAGATATAAGTATGACTACTGGCGTAGTTGAGTTGTATGCATCAACTTTTGGGTAACTATAGGTCCCAAAAAAGCGAATAAATCCATTGCCATGTGAAAACTGAACATTCCTTGATCTATAAGGAAATGGAGGCTTCGGTTTTTGACGTAATTCTTCTTGAATCTCGTTGGTCTTTGTTAATACCAAAAGGAAAGTTTGTCCATTTTGTTCAAACTCCCCCTTGATTAATACGTTCTTCTCTAACTTCCCTTGATACTCTAAACCCAATACACTACTTTTTATTGATATTTTATTTTTTTTGATTTGAGTGGAGCTCATAGGAATATCTCTCGCCCCTTGTTGCGGTACACTGAGTTCACTTGAGTAAATGCTTCTTTTATTGTTTAAAGATGATTCTTTAATGTCAAAAATCAACGTTAGGGACACTCCTTGAACATCGATTTTCCCTTGCCACTTTCCAATAAATTGATTCTGAGCATCAGCTGTTAGGGAGGTTAAAAGTAGGGTGACTAGGAATAGTCTTCTTATCATTACACAAAAGTAATGACCCCTGATTTATTTGATAAAAAGAAATAACTTCCAACCATGATTCATTGGCATAATGATTTGGAACCAGAACCTCCTTTTATTGCTTCTACCTTTAATTACTACTTATCTGATGATCTCGATGGGTACGTAGAATACGATGAGTTGACGCTTGAATTAGCCAAGAAAACAGAAGGCTTCTTAGGGTATGAAAGCTTCAAATCAGGTAATCGTGGTACATTTATTAGCTATTGGAAGGATATGAAATCTATTGAAGAATGGAGTAAAAACCCGATTCATATTGAGGCAAAAAAACGGGGAATAGCACGTTGGTATGCCTATTACCATAGTGTAATATCCGAAGTGAAAAGATTCCATAAAAAAAGAGCCTAAAATTAAGGCTCTTTTCTTTGATTCTTGGCTCAGACGTATTTAAGGACTGACCAAGTTTAGGCTCACGTTCATGTACCATGGATTTGTGATGTTATTATCCATCACGTAAGGATCGTCTTTCAACAACCCAAAGGCACGGTAAATTTCCTTTCCATCCGGTAAGTAATCCGTGGTGTATCGATAATTGATGCGGTATCCAGCCTGTGCTGAGATCCAAAGGAAATCCTTAATGGAGAATTGATATTCCATTCTCAAGCGGATTTCTCCCCGTCGAATTTCAAGATCCTGACTTCTCAAGTTCACATCATTGTACAAACGATAGCTTTGTCCTTGAAGTTCAAAGCCGGCAAAAACCATATTTCTTGGGTTGATGGTTCTGCGCACATTGGCTCTCGCTGGGAATAAAATTTCGGTTCCCCATTTATTCTCTACATCCGTCCAGTTATACATAACAATTGGAATGTAGTTCAATTCTCCCACGCGGTAGGTTCTTGCTAATCCAATTCCCCATTGAGTTCTATCGTTGGGCCGTTTTCCCCACAATGCAGCCGCCGAATATTTCAAATACTTCAATGGCATTAGATCAGAAAAGGTGTAATCACCATTTAAGTCCGCTGACCCTTGGAACAAAATAAACTGTTCTTCGCCCAAAGGTTTAAACAGCGTAGTGTTGATACCTGTGGTACGGAATGTATTTTGGTGAGATTGACTTGCTTCATTATTCAGGTTACTTGGTGTACCATTGAAATGGGTTTCCCAATAGTTAAATCCCATTTGCCAAACGATACTATTTCGGGAAATAACCGGAATACTGCACCCCAAACGTATGCCTGTGGTCGAGTTTGCAGTAAATGTATCTCCTGCAGTACTATCAAGGCCATCGAACTGCATCTCATATGGTCCCTGATAATCATAACCCAAATAAATCAATTTGGAAGGGCTAATGCCAATGATTTTAGGAGATGCATATCGCTTGGCAGCTTCATCTGCAAAGTCGATATCATCATACATGCTGTAGTCTTCCTCATCTTCATAATCTGTGGTATCCGTTTGCGAATACAATGGAGATCCTAAGAAAAGGAGTATGGCTAAAGCACTAAGAGTACGAACGTTTTTCATATTTCTCATTTACGTCCGCGTTTGCGTCCTTTTTTCTTTTTGATTTTAAGACGTTTCCAAACATCCGTTCTTCCTAGTGCAGATACCCCAATATATCCACGGATATCTAATGTGTTTTTATTCGTCATCTTAATCGTACAGTTATAAGTACTGCCGTTCAAAGGGTCATAAATGGTGCCTTCTTCCCATACGTCATCGCCTTTGTAAATGAAGTCTTTTAACATACGATATCCTCTAAGGGGAACATTTCTCATGCTCTCATCTGGGTTGTTTTTGTCTGTCTTAGGTTTTCCTGATACAGGATCTTTGGGTTCTTTCAACCATACAATCTTGCCAAAATATTTGGAACCGATTTTGTTGATTTTTACACGTGCTCGGCCGTTGCTTGGTTCCCAAACACCAATTAAACGATCTCCACCGTCCTTTGTTTGGAAGGTGAAGGAAGAAATCCCCAAAATGAGGATACTGAATAAACTGA
>VMCP01000007.1 GCA_008081305.1 Bacteroidota bacterium
GGTTACCACAGTTCCCGTGACTTCGGCCTTATCCATTGCCACCATACGTGCACCATGTTCTGAAGCCAATGAATCAAGCATAGCTCTGTACATATGCGTTTTCAATGAACGAGGTATCAAATCCTCCAAAATAGCCACCTTATTTGGTTCAAACAGATAATCTCCCACTGCTTGATCTGAAGAATCTTCTGAAGGAGTTACAGGCAATAAAGCATCTGTAGTTAAAATCTGCGTAGCCGCATTCTTGAACTGATTATACACTACCTCTAGCTTATCAATTTCTCCAGCTCGAAATCTTTTCAAAAGAATTTCTGAGAACTCAAATGATTTCTCCGCAGATAAACCATTAAGCATAGACATAAACTCGGTGTTTACCTTATAGCCAACTCGACCTAAACTTTCAGCTGCTTTTTTACCGACACAAATAATTTCTACATTACCCGCTGCATGTAAGTCCTTGTATTTTTCATCAATAAGACGACGAACCTGTTTGTACACATTAGCATTGAATGCTCCACATAAACCACGATCGCTACTGATCACCACAAGAGCTACTTTCTTCACCTCTCGTTGTTTGAAATACACAGCTAGTTTATCATCGTCCACACTCTCTTGTAGGTTGGACATGATACCTTGCAATTTCATGGCATAAGGACGCATACGCATTATCGCTTCACTCGCTTTTCTTAATTTCGTTGCACTCACCAACTTCATCGCTTTGGTGATCTGCTGCGTACTAATCGTTGAAGATATCCGAGCGCGTATTTCCTTTTGATTTGACATGGACTAGGGTTGGTTTATTGGTAATTTTTTGCGATCTCAGCTCCTGCCTCTTCAAGAACTTTCTTCACGTTATCATCAATTTTACCTGATTTCAACGTATCCAAAACATCCTTGTGCTTTTGAGTTAAGTAAGAAATAAATGATTCTTCAAACTCACGGATCTTATTTACTGGAACACTACGTAATTTGTTCTGAGTTCCTAAATAAATCATGGCAATTTGGTTTTCTACCGTTTGAGGACTGAATTGAGCTTGCTTCAACATTTCAACGTTTCTAGCTCCTTTTTCCAATACACTCTTCGTTGCAGCATCAAGGTCACTACCGAATTTAGCAAATGCCTCAAGTTCACGATATTGAGCCTGGTCAAGTTTCAATGTACCTGCCACTTTCTTCATTGACTTGATTTGTGCGTTACCACCAACACGAGATACAGAAATACCTACGTTAATCGCTGGACGAACACCAGAGTTAAATAGATTTGATTCCAAGAAAATCTGACCGTCGGTGATGGAAATTACGTTGGTTGGGATATATGCTGAAACGTCTCCTGCTTGTGTTTCAATAATTGGTAAGGCAGTCAAAGACCCTCCACCTTTTACTTTACCCTCTAAAGAAGGAGGTAAATCATTCATGTTTTTTGTAATCTCGTCGTTCGAGTTCAATTTGCACGCACGCTCAAGGATACGGCTGTGAAGATAGAATACATCACCAGGGTATGCTTCACGTCCTGGAGGACGACGAAGTAATAGGGAAACCTCACGATATGCAACCGCTTGCTTCGATAGATCATCGTAAACAACCAATGCAGGTAATCCTAAATCACGGAAATACTCACCGATAGCACAACCAGCCATAGGTGCGAAGAACTGCAATGGAGCTGGAGCTGAAGCCGGAGCAGAAACTACAACCGTATAAGCCATCGCGCCATTTTCTTCTAAAGATTTAACTACTTGCTTCACCGTGGATTCTTTTTGACCACATGCTACGTAGATACAATACACTGGGTTACCAGCCTCGTAAAATTCTTTTTGATTGATGATGGTATCGATAGCAATCGCGGTTTTACCCGTTTGACGATCACCGATGATCAACTCACGCTGACCTCTACCAATTGGAATCAACGCGTCTATCGCCTTGATACCTGTTTGTAAAGGCTCGGTTACAGGCTCACGAAACAGTACACCTGGTGCTTTACGCTCAAGTGGCATTTCGTATACGTCGCCTTCAATAGGACCTTTTCCATCAATGGGTTCACCTAGTGCGTTTACAACACGACCGAGCATTCCATGACCCACTTTTAAACTCGCAATCTGGTTGGTTCGTTTAACCTTATCTCCTTCCTTGATATCCGTACTGCTTCCCATAAGTACAGCACCTACGTTATCTTCTTCAAGGTTTAATACAACGGCACGAACGCCATTTTCGAATTCTACAAGCTCACCACTTTGTACTCCGAAAAGTCCATAGATACGAGCAATACCATCTCCTACTTGGAGTACGGTACCTACTTCTTCTAAGTTAGCAGCACTGTTAAAACCATTGATTTGGTCTTTTAAAATGCTGGATACTTCGTCTGGCCTGATTTGTGACATGGTTTTTTATGCGATTTGAAGTTCTTTTTTAATTTTATTGATTTGTGTTGACACCGTGCTGTCGAAGATTTTACCACCAAATTCGATGGTTAAACCGCCCACTACGCTTGTGTCAATATTAGTTTTAACATCAACTGATTTTGAATCAGTGATAGACTTGACATATTTTTCAATGTCACTGAGGGTACTTTTGCTCAACTCGACAGCACTATTGACTTCGACTTGCACGATTTTTTTCGCCTCGTTATACATGGCGATGAAAGACTTCGCCATTGCCGGAATGTAGGATTCACGCTTTTTGTCTACCATTAAGCTGTAAACACCTCGTGAAAGTTCGTTCTGTTTCTCAGTTAACTTTAAAACAGCCTCTTTCTTTACCGAGATGTTGTAAAGAGGGCTGTCTAAAAACACAATGAATTCATGACTATCATTTGATAGATCAGTCAATTCCTGCATATCCTTCATTACAGCATCTAATACACCATCTTCCTGTGCTTTGAGAAACAAAGCTTTGGCGTAACGAGAGGCAATTTTTAGTTCTGACATATTTTAAGCTTCAGCCTTTTTAGTTAATTCACCTAAATGAGTTGAAATTAACGCTTGTTGGGCTTCATTATTTTCCAGTTTATCAGCCACTAATTTTTCAGCTATTTGAACCGAGAAAGAAGCAATTTCCTTTTTCAACTCTTCCATAGCCGCTGATTTTTGTTTTGTAATCTCGTCTTGTGCACGCGCGATCATTTTTTTAGCTTCCTCGTCTGCTAATGATTTAGCTTCACCAACGATTTTTTCTTTCATCTCTTTGGCTTCCTTCAACATGGCATCGCGCTCTTGACGTGCATCCGCCAATAGCTGCTCATTTTCACCCTGTAAACGAGCCATTTCGCCTCGTGCATTTTCCGCTTGATTCAAAGCGTCATTGATGCTTTCTTCCCTATTTTTAATTGACTCTAAAATAGGCTTCCAAGCAAATTTCTTTAATATAAATAGAAGGATGCTAAAGGTAACAAGCATCCAAAATACCAATCCTATAGCGGGTGTAACTAATTGCATTTTTTTTAATTTAAAAACGGGGGCTTTTTACAGCCCCCGATAGTTTCTTACAAGAAAAGAATCAACAAACAAACAACGATTGCAAAGAATACAGCACCCTCGACAAGAGCTGCAGCTACAATCATATTCGCACGGATATCACCTAATGATTCAGGTTGACGTGCAATTGATTCCATAGCGCTACCACCGATTCTACCGATACCAATACCAGCACCAATCGCTGCCAGACCAGCGCCAATAGCGGCACCCATTTTACTGTAAGCAGCGGCTAAATCCGTTGCTTGAAGAAGCGTGTTCATTAAACTCATAGTTATTTTGATTTATTTTTTAAATTTTATTTAAATTAATGATGTTCCTCCACTGCCATACCTACATAAATGGCAGATAAAAGCGTAAATACATAAGCCTGTAGAAATGCTACCAACAATTCTAAGAGACTCATAAAAACAGTAAAGGCAACGCTCAATGGACTTACTGCGTAACCTAAAGTTGGGCTCATTGCTCCGAAGATAAAAATCAAGCTGAAGAACCCTAAAATGATGATATGTCCTGCCGTAATATTGGCAAACAAGCGAAGCATTAGCACCAATGGCTTCAAAACCACCCCTAATACCTCGATTGGAATTATAATGATGTACATCCACACAGGGACGTCAGGCATGAAAATATGCTTCCAATAATACTTGTTTCCACTGAACGTAACCGTAACAAAAACAAATAATGCCAATACCATGGTTACCGCAATATTTCCAGTAACATTTGCCCCTCCTGGAAAAAACGGAATTTGACCTGTTAAATTCAATGTAAAAATGAAGAAGAAGATGGTCAGTAGGAAAGGCATAAAGCGATTAGCTTTTGGCCCAATATTGGGTTTAATCACATCATCACTCAAGAAAACAACCAACGGTTCTAATAAATTGTAAAATCCTTTAGGCGCCTTCCCTTGGTTCTTAGCATAATGTTTAGCCATACTCGTCACCATTAAAATCAACAATATGGCGCCGATGAACATTGCTGCAACATTTTTGGTAATACTCAAGTCATATAAAACCTCTTTGTTTGATTCATCTTCCCATTCAATCTGTCCCTCATGGTTGAGTTTAAATCCTTCATATGATGCGTGACCATGATGGAAATTAGATGAAGAAAACAAAACAACTCCTTTACTTTCAGTGTAGATAATAACAGGTAGTGGTATAGAGACTGCATGATCTCCCTCACCCCATAAATGCCAATCATGCGAATCAGAAACGTGCTCGATGATCATGGTCCCCGGATTAAATCCTTCGGACTCATGAGATTCGGTAGAATGCTCGGTAGACTCAGTAGAAGGAGTCATTTCATGCTGAGCATCATTGTGTTTTTCGTGACCCTCTTGGCTAGCTGCACCTAATTGCATCGCAAAAAACAGCGACAAAACAGAAAACACACTTGCCTTTAAGACGCTTGTGTTTTTCGTAAATCTTTGATTATCAGACA
>VMCP01000269.1 GCA_008081305.1 Bacteroidota bacterium
GGGATCGGCTTTAAGTCTATAATGGGCAACTACTGCGCATTCTTTGGCAAAACCTTCAGCATTCGTTTCTTCCTTTTCAAATAGCCCTTTTGGAACAAATAAAGGGAAATATGCGTTGCTATGACCAGTATCCTTGAACATTTTGTCTAATACCGACTGCATATTTTCCCATATGGCATAGCCATAGGGTTTGATAACCATGCTTCCTTTTACCGCTGAGTGCTCAGCTAATTCAGCATTGTAAACCAATTGATTATACCACTCACTATAATTCTCTTCCCTAGTTACTTTTTCAAAAGCCATAGATGCCTGCGAAATTAACGGATTTCTTTAAGGCTGCGTATTTGTATAAAAAAAAAGGAGGGCCAAACCCTCCTTTTTTGTCATTAGTTATAAAATTTAGCTACACCCTAAACTATTTCCGCAGTTTAGGCATTTGTAACAAGTTCCGCTTCGAACCGTAATATGTCCGCAAACATTACACGCTGGAGCATCACTTTGCACATCCTTTAGATGGTCTTGCATGTCTTTCTGCACTCCGCCTGCTGCTTCTGCTTTCCTAACTCTTTCTTCATCCAAGGAAACAGGCTCAGGGTTGAATACTGGCTTGAATTCAGAAATTACTGGTGCTTCTTGCTCTTGTTCCTGACCGTGATTTGCGATAGGTTTAACCTGAACCAAATCATCACGTTGTAAGTATTCAAATCCTAACAAACGGAAGATGTAGTCAACAATAGAAGTCGCATTTTTAACATTTGGATGTCCTTCTACCATTCCACTTGGCTCAAAGCGCGTGAAGGCGAACTTATCTACAAACTCCTCTAATGGCACTCCATATTGTAAACCAACCGAAACAGCAATAGAGAAACAGTTCATCAATGATCGGAAACTCGCTCCCTCTTTGTGCATATCGATAAATATTTCACCTAGGGTTCCATCGCCATATTCTCCGGTTCTCACAAAGATGGTTTGGCCACCAACGCGTCCTTTTTGTGTGAACCCATTTCTGCGGTTTGGAAGACGTTTTTTCTCAACGATGTTAGAAAGCTGACGTTTGAATTTCGTATCGGTACTTTGATTTAGGATATGCTTTGCAGCTTCTAGAACCACTTCAGGTGTTAGTTCTTCCGCTATGGTGATTTCTTTCTTTTCGGTATTCACCTCTTCAGCCACAACCTTGTCTGATTTCTTTTTATCTTTCTTCTCTGACTTATTGCTCAATGGCTGACTTAGTTTACAACCGTCTCTGTAAAGCGCGTTTGCCTTAAGGCCTAGTTTCCAGCTCAACTCATAACAACTTTTGATATCTTCAACAGAGGCTTCATTTGGTAAGTTAATGGTTTTACTAATTGCTCCAGAGATGAAAGGCTGTGCGGCTGCCATCATTCTAATATGTGCAAATGCGTGGATATAACGTACACCTTTGTTTCCACAACGGTTAGCGCAATCAAACACGGGTAGATGCTCCTCTTTCAAATTTGGTGCACCTTCAACGGTCATGGTTCCAACCACGTAATCATTTGCAGCTTCCACTTGCTCGTCATTGAAACCAAGTGTTTCCAACATATCAAATTCTGGATCATTGTATTGCTCTGCAGAAATACCGCATCGCTCCATGCATTCTTCACCGAGAGTGAATTTATTGAATACAAATCCGATTTCAAATGCTCCCGCTGCTGATTCTTCTAGTTTCTTAAGATCCTTAGTATTGAATCCTTTAGCTTTCAGAGATTCGTGGTTGATATGAGGTGCATTGACAAATGTTTGGTGTCCTTTGGCATAGTTTACGATTGCATCGACTTCTTCTTCAGAGTAGCCTAGGTTCTTAAGGGCCATAGGAACCGTCTGATTCACGATCTTGAAGTATCCACCACCGGATAGCTTCTTATATTTCACTAGGGCGAAATCTGGCTCGATACCGGTGGTATCACAATCCATCAATAGTCCAATGGTTCCCGTTGGAGCAATTACCGTAGACTGAGCATTACGGAACCCGTATTGCTCACCCCACTGTACCGCTTTATCCCATGCATTGCATGCTGACTTCAACATGTAATCTGGACAGTATTTCTCATCAATACATACAGGAGAGACATTCAAACCTTCAAATGCCAATGGTGTATTATATGCCGCATAACGGTGATTACGGATCACACGCATCATATGCTTTTTGTTCTTCTCGTACATGCGGAATGGGCCTTTTCTTGCCGACATTTCAGCACTTGTTGCATATGCAGTACCGGTTAAAATTGCTGTAACAGAACCACAAATTGCTGTTGCCTCCGGTGAATCGTAAGGAATACCAGAACTCATCAATACAGAACCAAGGTTAGCGTATCCAAGACCTAATGTTCTGTAATCGTAGCTTAACTGTGCCACTTCTTTACTCGGGAATTGTGCCATCAAGACACTTATCTCCAATACCACAGTCCAAAGGCGTGATGCATATTCTAACTTTTCTACATCAAATTCACGGGTATCTACATTGAAAAACTTGCGTAAATTCAAAGAAGCTAGATTACACGCGGTGTTGTCCAAGAACATGTATTCTGAACATGGGTTAGATCCATTGATTCTTCCACCTTCTGGACATGTATGCCATTCGTTAATGGTATCGTCGTATTGTACACCAGGATCTGCACAAGACCATGCAGCATCTCCTACCTGATCCCAAACCTCTTTCGCAGGCATGGTTTTCATCGTTTCACCCGTAGAACGAGCGGTAAACGCCCAATCCTCATCTTTCTCTAATCTCTCAAAGAAAGAGTTTGGTATACGTAATGAGTTATTGGAGTTTTGACCAGAAACCGTATTATATGCCTCACCTTCGTAATCGCTTGAGTAACCGCCATCAATCAATGCCGCTACTTTTTGCTCTTCTTCTTTTTTCCAATTGATGAATTCCATCGCCTCTGGATGGTCTAGATCTAAACTCACCATTTTCGCAGCGCGTCGGGTAGTTCCTCCGCTTTTGATAGCTCCCGCTGCACGGTCACCAATACGCAAGAAACTCATTAAACCGCTGGATGTTCCTCCACCGCTTAATTTCTCTCCAGCGCCACGAATTTTACTGAAGTTCGTACCAACACCTGATCCATACTTAAAAATTCGTGCCTCACGTACCCACAAATCCATAATACCACCCTCGTTTACCAAATCATCATCGACTGAAAGTATAAAACAAGCGTGTGGTTGTGGACGCTCATAAGCAGATGTAGACTTCATCAATTTCTCTGTTTCAGGATCTACGTAATAGTGACCTTGTGGCTTTCCTGAAATACCATATGTATGATGAAGACCTGTATTGAACCATTGCGGAGAGTTTGGTGCTGCCTCTTGATTTAATAAAGAGTAGACCAACTCCTCATAAAATACCTGCGCATCTTCAGTTGATGCGAAGTATCCGTGCTTTTCTCCCCAATATCTCCATGTATCAGCCAAACGATGCACTGTTTGCTTCACAGAGGTCTCACTACCTAACGACCCATCTTCCTGAGGAACCCCTGCTTTTCTGAAATACTTTTGTGCGAGAATATCGGTAGCCACCTGACTCCATTGCTCAGGAACTTCTACGTCATTCATTTCAAATACTACGCTTCCGTCTGGCTTTTTAATTACAGACTGTCGGTAGTCATATTTGAATTGGTCAAAAGGGGCTTTGCCTTCTTTAGTGTTCATCCGCCCGAACTGTAGTCCGTCGGTGGGGTTTGTGGTCTTTTTGGTAGTTTTTGTGGTCATATATTTGGTCTTAATACTTTTTACTCTTCAGTTTAATGTTCTTCTAAAAACAGCGTTGGACTAACAAAGTTATTTTTCCGCACCAATCACCCGCGATTGTGTTTTCCACATTATATCCAAGAACCCAATAAATACAAGCGTTTAGGATGTGGAAACATACTAACTTATTGATATATAATTATTTAGGTCTATGTTATTGATATTCAAAGCAATGATAATTCTTGTAAAATAGACAGACTCAAGATCGCATAATCGAGGTTTTTACCTTATTTTGCAGGATATACAACACATGGTTTTATCCGAATTACTTCATCTGAGAAAGGAAGGCAAAAAAGAGATTGCCGTTTTAATCGATCCAGACGAATTCGGTTCCAAAACTTCAACTATCGTTTCTTTATCCAAGCAATATAATCTTAACCTCTTTTTAGTCGGTGGTTCATTGGTGTCAGAAGGTAATACACAAGCTTGTGTTAGAAGCCTGAAAAAATCCGATGCTGGAACCGTGGTTCTATTCCCTGGAAATGAAATGCAGCTTTGTCCTGAAGCCGACGCCCTGTTGTTTATGTCCTTGATTTCTGGGCGCAATCCTGAATTTCTTATTTCAAAACAAGTAGCTGCTGCACCTTGGGTTAAAAAAAGTGGCTTAGAAAGTATTCCAACTGGTTACATGCTCGTTGAATCAGGGAAGCTTACTTCTGCCAACTACATGAGCAATACCATTCCGTTACCCAACGACAAACCAGATATCACTGCGGCAACAGCTATGGCTGGTGAATTGTTGGGATTAAAGGTCCTCTACTTGGACGCAGGTAGCGGAGCACAAGCACCAGTTCCCCCCAAACTCATTGCTGCTTGTAAAAAGAACACCAATTGTCCCATTATAGTCGGTGGCGGATTAAGAAAAGCAGAGGACATATTAATGGCTTGGGAAAGCGGTGCCGATATCACAGTAGTTGGAAATGGCATTTTTGAAGACACTCAAATCCTCAAAGAACTCGGCGAAGTCAAAGCTTATTACCATCAGAAAATAACCTTGTAATTTCATGTTTGCCTACCCTTTCTCTTACCTGTATTTTAAAACCAATCAAACCCGAAAGGATCTAGCGAAGAACCTCACATCTGTAACGTTTTTGAGCGATGCTGATTTCAAAAAAGAGGGTG
>VMCP01000013.1 GCA_008081305.1 Bacteroidota bacterium
AATATCCAAAAGCATACGATCAAAGATTTTGACTCAACCCAAAGCGAATACAAAAAGTTTATCATATACACAATTGTGAATATTTACCATTTCATTATGGAGTCTTATGGTATAATTTCATCTTCAGTTTAAGCCTTTAAATATGAAAAACAAATCCATTACACTATCGAGCTTTCTTATAGCTCTACTCTATTTATTGATAATATCGTGCAAGAAGGAAACTATTCAACCAGATTTATCTTTTTCTAGCTGCGTTTATAACATTAGCAGTAACCCGGAAGATTTTTATGGGAAGTCGTACATTGATTCCCTTCAAGCCAATCTTGAACGATACCCTAACACACTACTTGGACGCAATTCTTATGAACAAGCAATCAATCTCACAAATAATTCTTTTCCTCTTAACTGGGATACTATAACTCCCGTTAATGATGCGGAAATCGCTTTTCTAATAAATCTGAAAACCATATTCCGCAATGCGCATTCAAAATCAGAACTATTTGACAACATCGCGAACTGGGAGTCTGATGTATTGAAATCAAGCGTCTCAAATGAAAGAATAAATCGTCTTTTAAGGATAGGATCATACTTCAAACATTATACAAAGTACATGTTTGAAGTCATAGACTACCAAATGAGTTATCACTTGACCGAGGAAGAGTTGACAGAAAACTATGCCCCGAACGGCTTTGCTCAATGGGAACAAGACTTGATGGACTGTATCGGTGATAGAATGGAAGATATTTTTGGAGACGACAATTATGTTGACGATATTGAGTTCATAATATCTGCGCCGCTAAGCTTCGGGTGGCATGTCGCGTGGTGTGTTTGGGAAATTACAGGAATCACTATAACAAGGGATGATTTAGACATTAGTGCGGATATGATTGGAATGGACAATATTATGAGCAATTGCTATCCATAAAATGACGACTATGAAACTACACAAATATCTATGTGCAATATTTTACCTAATGTTTACGGTTTTACTCGCATTATCTCTATACCCAGTAAAGGTCAAATTAGTCGCAATTTCATCTCTAGGACTATTTGTTTTGCAGATACTCAGTATTCGAATGCTTATCAAATCGAAACGTGAAAACGCATTATTGTGGGGAGTAGGACTGGTGCTTGGTTTTGTCTTGATCTATCCCTTTTTTCTATTTACGAATAAATCGGCCAAATGAATAAGTAGAGCCTAAATCCGAATTTACTGTAACGCGGTGATATTCTAAACAATGATTCTATGAAAAAAATACTAGCCCTTACCTCGCTGCTCTTACTTAGCGCATGTGAAATGTCTCCGGTATACGACTACTATTTCAGTATTAATAATTACTCCTCTCAAACGGTTTTTGCTCAATTTGAATTTGACGATAAATCATTCTCGGATACTCTCGGTCCATACAACGGCAATATTCCGCAAGCACTTTCTAGAGGTGTTAACTTATATGAAGATCTAGACCTAAAAACTGTGGATAGCTTATACACGTGTACTATTACAATTATTGACTCAAATAAGATTATTGAACTTAATGATCTAGAAGACTACATACATTATGTCTCAGAGGATGACTTACCCACTGGTCGTAAGATAATTTCGAAGAATTTCAGATACGAAATCAGGTAACCTTTGACCAACAAAAAAGCACCTACGCTTTTCAACGTAAGTGCTTGATTTTCAGAGTGGGCCCAGCAGGGCTCGAACTATATATTTTACCGTGCTGATTATCAGATGTTTAACCACTCTTTGCAGTCGTGGTCACCTGTTTGGACACCACATTTTCCAAGGGACGAGAACATACCCATTATGCAGGCCTTCGCAGGTATCCGCAAGTTAGTCATTTTTCTCTGTTTGAAATGAACACCAAACCAAAATCACTACAATCACCTCTATTTAAGGCAGTTATACTATAATCACACTCAATTCCTTTAAGATTCAACTCCACCACCGCAACCGCCCTATAGTATAGGCGGTTGCGGTGGTGGGGAATGATGCTCTTACATGGACAAAGATTATTTTGCTTCACATCGAAGCAAATATCCAAAAGCATACGATCAAAGATTTTGACTCAACCCAAAGCGAATACAAAACGTTTATCATATACACAATGGTGAATATTTACCATTTCACTATTCTGAATAACAGAATATTTTCGTTTACATTCAAAAAACTTTCCAAATGAAAAGGTCCTTTTTATTTATTACACTTTTAGCGCTGTCTTGCTCAAAGCAAGAATTAGCTGAGCTGAGCAATACAAAACAGATTGATTTCAGTTACTACGGAACGGAGCACAACGCTATGCTTGATTTGGTAGACTCCTTAATAACTGATTTACCATCTTCCACTTCTGCCGATAGACTTAGCGCCGCTTCATCATATGTTAGTCCAATTTTCGGAAACCTACCGAGCTCAGGAATTGACGAAATTGAAGATGGCATGAATCGTATAGAATATATCACAAGCACAGTTGTTTATGGCGGCTCTTACCTAAATGAAATTGGACTAATAGATGACTATGAGGTAATCATTGCCTATAACTCAGTAGATAGCTTGCTCTTGAGCATGGAAGAACAAGCTGTATTAAACTCTAATTGGTACACACCTACTCAGTTTAATACAGAGATTGACAAGTTAATTCAATCCGTTTCTTCAAACGTTCAGTATGATTCTTTGTCAAAAACTGGAAACGACCGCGCCCTATTTATTGCGAACATGGAAATAGCTAAGAGTTCATACGAATATTGGTTTGCTGCAGCGTCCAACATTTACGCCCCTTGGGGAGAATATTTTGAGATCAACTCTGCAAATAAAACAACAGCTTCAGTGTTTAAAAAGATTTGGATGGCCATCAAAAGGACAGCAGTAGATATATGGGCCTTCCCTTCTTGTCCATATTGTGGTGGGATTAGTCCTGACCCAAGCGTCGAACCTACCCCTTACGATTTAGGCCAAGCATGGAACTATGCCGGCGAACAAAGTTCTCAGGTGGAATGATCTTGAGAATTCTCATCTTGATACTCTCTTCTTCTACCATTTGTTTTTCACAAAAAACACAGCTAGAAGATACGCTTAACACTGTAGAGGTTTATGACTCTTCATGGTTGGATCGTGTGTTAGACTCTTCACTCTATAATTCATCAGAGATTTTCATAAATAGAATTGATACACCGTCTTTCTATACTATTTCAAGAACGTTGTTCTACAAAGACCGAATAGTCGCAGAATATTATGCTGATATTTTTCTCACTAAAACAATGTTCAGTCCAAGAGTGATTTCAGACTCAATCATTATTATAGATCAGGTAGCAGAAACGGATTTACCTATTTTTAATACTGCATTCCATAACGTTGCCATCAAATCCTATAGGAAAAAGAGAAAAAAAAGGAAAAAAAATCTTTCAAATCGAGAAATCTCGATTAATGATACTAATGGAATAATTTTACATTATTCTCTTAAAAATGCATTTAACGACAGCGCTAACTCTTTTCACCTAGAGTTTACAGGAAATAGCATAAACGAACTAGCTCTATTATCTTATTCATGGGAAGGAGTAATGCCAAATACATCATTTCCTAAAAAAAATCAGTCGTGGAGCTGTCACGGTTCAAATATTTTCGATCCAAAGACTCAAGTCGTTCTGTCTCATAAGAACACTATTAGATTTAATCAATTCACAGAGGAAGTCAGCATTCAAATAAGGAAAAGTCCTTTAGTTATAGATAATATTGATAAATATAAGACTTTGTCATACTTAGACTTATATAGTCTAGCTAAACAGATTAACAAGAACCTATAAACAATATCATTTTATCGGTATGCCTTCAGATTTACATGGTATAACACTGTAGACTTACCCTTTTTCAGACAGGTATAAATTTAACAATATTCTCATTTTCTGTAATACTCCCCATTATTCAGACCAAAGGGTTCTCGGTCTTAGTTAATATTTGGGGTTGATATAGGTTGTTTTCATTCTTTGATCTAAGATACCTTTCTGCGGGCACTTCTTTAAAGGTGTGGTGTACTTTTTCTTCGTTGTAGTATTTGATGTAATCTCTGACTCCTTCGTAGAGTTCTATTCCATTAGCTGGTGGATTAAGGTAGATGTACTTGTGTTTAAGAGTCCTCCAGGGGACCACCTCACCCCCCCCCTTTAGGAAGCTTCCCGTCAATACCAAATTAACTCCGTAAACAAGAGGAGATTGCAGCTTTATTCAATTGGTAGAAATCGACTTTCGCCATGACTAATTATTAATCACAAATTTTAAGATCATGAGTGAAACAAATCACATTGTATCGTTGGAGCATGCGGCATCAATGACACATGCGTATCAAAGCGCACCCGAGTACAACGGAAAAACTATTGCAACAAAAATTTCCGCAAGTGCCTATCAAGAAGTAATCAACCAACCTGGATGTGAAGGAATCAGAACATACTTTGCACTTGACAATGACACTTTGACAACAGTTGTTGTAGGTGTTGACGCTTCAGGAAATGACATTACCGCTGGAGTAATTTTAGATGATGCGGATTGGTGCCCAGATGAGTGTAACTTTGTTTCGACACTGAAACTATAAGTAATGAATGAACTCTTTGACTTCTTCCGGTTTGTTGTACTCTTTGCTTTTTTTGTAAGGATTGCTATATATACAATCAAAGGAGGCAAAGAGTTCTCTTCAAACTTTGTTTTATTGAGTTACATGGTTATTTGGTCAATAAACACTTTGACCCTGAACTTAATAACCAATGACCAGTTATTTTATTTGGCACATGCATTTACCCCAATCACATTGTCCTTAGGGCTACTCCTGATCAAAAGAGTTAAAGTGTTATGGGTGATAATAAGCTCTCTTGCCATAGGTCTGATCCTTCTTAGGGCAGAAAATCTA
>VMCP01000125.1 GCA_008081305.1 Bacteroidota bacterium
GAGGTTCCTTCAACTACACCTTCGTTTCCATCCCGACACATGGCCGAATTCTGTATATCCCCTCCCATATTGGGTTCTGAATACACTAATACAGAAGCTGATACAGTATCTGCACATCCAAAGATAGTTTTTGCAACTAGCTGAGGCTTGTAAAGCCCAAACTTCTGATAACTATGATTCCCGTTAAAGAGGGTATCTCCATTACCATCACCATAGTCCCACTCAAAATAAAGAGCCCCGTTAGGAATGGTAGATTTGTTGCTGAATTTAAAGTCATTGCTTGAGAGACATTGGGTGCTATCGTTTATGGTAAATTTCGCATTCGGGTTGGGATGAACATTAATTGTTCTGTTCATAGTGTCGCGACAACCCTTATTGGACTCAGAGATTAAAATAACTTTGTCTGAACCAACACCCAAAACCCGCTTATAATTTGAATAATCTCTGCTCACTGCATAAAGTGAGTCATTGATAAACCAATGGTATTTAGAAACCGAATCTGCCCCGGAAATAGAAGAGGTATTCTGAAAGTTAAATAACTGACTGTTTAAACATTGGTTTACATTATTGACGGTGAAACCAGCAACTGGTTTTTCAAAGACAGTAAACTTTATATTGCTACTATCCATACAACCCAATGAGTTTCTGGTAATAAGCTTTATAGATTTTTGTCCGGCATTTTTGAAACTCTTTTTCAATGTATCGCTATTACCAATATTCAGTGATCCAAACATCCATTTAGAAGTCTCAACAAACCTGGTACTCTTCTTAAGTCTCACAACAGAGAAAAGATTCCCATCCAGACATTGTTCTGTACCGGTTATGGTATCCATACTCACATTAGGATTCCCAACAACTTCGATGTCTTTTCTTTTGATACTAACACAACCATAGCTACTGGTTGCTTTTAATGAAATTTTAAAGCTATCTACAGATGAATAAGAATGAGAGGTAGAATAATTTGAGGAATAATCACCATCACCAAAATCCCACAGATAATTGGTTGTCCCCGTGGTAGATTTCAACGAAGTAATGTTAGTTAGTTTAAAATTATTTCCCACCAGACATTGCGCAAAACTGTTTAACCCAAAATCGGCTTGGGGTTCTTCAGACACAAACAAAGGTTGTCGGATTGTATCCTTACATCCGAAGGCCGTGGAAGATATTAGGTCCGCATAATGCTTACCTACAGAGAAGAATTTTTTATTATTCACGATGCTATCTGTGGCAACCGTCATATCATCAAAAACCCATAATCTTGATAATGCACTCTTGTTAGAAACCGAAGAATTATCTGTTAGTTGATATTTTTGACTTTTTGAACAAAGAGTCGTGTCAGATGCAATAACTTTGGCTTCCGGATTTGGCTGAATGGTAACATTCATTTCAGTACTATCTAAACAACCAGGAACATTCAATACAATCAGTTTGACTTTCTTCACCCCATCCGTAGTGTAAGAAATGGTATCACTTGAAGTGGTGCTAGAAAAACCATCATCAAAGTCCCATGTGGAGTATAGCGTGGAATTTGAGTTATTAGGTTGTGAGGTTCCTCTGTAAACAAACTCATTACCTCTTAAACACTGACTTACTTTATTTACAGTAAAGCTTGCCGTTGGGTTTTCGAAAATATTATTTCTGAAATAACTAGAATCCTTACAACCATTGGTTGCTTCTACTACATAAAGCACATTTAGACTTCCAATGCTCTGATACCTAATCTCAGTCGTATCAAAAAGGTTAACATTGATGGAGTCCTTGCTTGTGCTATACGTTAACCACGCCTTTTGGATTGAATCTTTAGCAACCGTCGAAGAATCACTGAATAGCATGATATTGGTATTAAAACACTGATCCAATTGTTGATGTGAATAGCGAATTGAAGGAGTCTCTTTAAATTCTGATTGAATCGTTAGCGTATCTGAACAACCTGTGTTATAAGAAGCATAAATAACATGTTGAATTAACCCCGCCGTATCTAAAGTGTATTTCAAAGAATCAACCACACTTTCTAGACTGCCATCAATATACCACTCAATATCTCGTAGATCCGTATTTGTTGAGTCTTTTAGCACAAACCTAACTTGCTTTCTTGAACAGTTTAAGAGGCTATTCGTTTCTATATATAGATTTGGCCTAGGGTCAACTCTCACGGTTTTCTCTAATGAGTCGCTACAACCAAATGTATCTTTAACCGACAACTTTATTTTCTGTATACCAGTGTTTTTGAATTGATGAGATATCGTTTTAGTTACCCCCTTCGATATAGATCCAATTTCCCATTGATAAAAAATGGAATTATTCGAGGAATCATATGTGCTCCTGCTAGTGAAATTAAATTTAGAATCTCCGATACAAGCTCTGGTTCTATCCGAGGTAAAAAGCGCAGTGGGATAAGAAATATTTCTAATGGTAATGGAGTCCTCCGAAAAACAACCCTCATCATTTTGAACACGAGTCCGGATATGGTGTTTTTTCGCTCCAGATAAGAGAATTTTTCTTTGGTATCCGTAATCAAATGTATCCAACAGTTGATTGTTAAGCCAATATATACGAGATATCCCATTGGTAAAACTATCTATGTTTTCATTGATAGTAACCAGATTTAAACTACCACAGTAATACAAAGAATCCGAAACTAAATCAATCAAAGGAGAGGGCTTCAGGTATTTCGTCATGCTCAATGTATCTAGACATCCATTATTTGTTAATATATGAGCCTCAATATTGACGTTGCCGGTATCATTCGATTTATAAATAAGATTTGGAATGGTATCGATGAGGAGTCCGTTATAAAACCATTCAACACGTTGTAAATCAGCTTTAATCAACTGCGGTAGTTCAACATGAATAAACGCACTATTACAAACGCTTTTTGTGCTATCAATCAGAATTTGTTGACCTGGATTATAAACAATTAAATCATTTGAAAGCGAATCAACACAACCCGAAGTATGTTGAACCGTCAGCTTCGCCTGGAAAGTATCTAGTTGATTAAACTGATAATTGAAATTTAATGAGTCTAAAATGGTATCGTTATCAAGAACCCAAACTCGATTTAATGAGCCATAGCCTACCCGATTAATAGAACTGTCAGAAAAGATAAATTCTTCAGCATTCGAACATTGTATGTTATCGTTTACTCCGAACAATGCGATTGGCTTGGATTGTATCGCAAATTCAAACTCACTCGAATCTCTACACCCTTTTGAAGATGTTACCAATACTTTGACCCCGAATTCGCCAAGCGAATCAAAATTTCTACTTATTAGATTGCCCGTATCCTTATAACCATCCGTATAAACCCATTGAATGTTTAATGAATCAATAGGGTAATTTGTTGG
Organism: Bacteroidota bacterium; assembly: GCA_008081305.1. Classification (GTDB taxonomy): domain Bacteria; phylum Bacteroidota; class Bacteroidia; order NS11-12g; family UBA955; genus VMCP01. The sequence goes on from VMCP01000125.1 coordinate 3,345, forward strand.
CAAAAGATTAAACTCAATCAAACCGCTATCACAAATCACACTATCTGATGCAATGATACTAAAGTCGGGTTCACCGTATACCTTTAACTCTTGTTCAAATGTATCCAAGCACCCCGATTCATCAACGACCAAAGAAATCCGATATACTCCGTCTTTCGTAAAAACCTTTTTAGGTTGAACCGCAAATGAATAACTCGAATCTGCAAAATCCCAGGTATAATTCGCTGACCCTAAATTTTTTGTGGTATTCACAAAGCTATATTCATGCTTGTCAAAGCACTGTATTGAATCAAGGATCACAAATGATGCGATTGGATTAAACACCCGAACTACTTGGGTATCATAAAACAAACAACCTTTACTATTCTCAACCGCCAGGATGGCTGTATCGATAAGGCTACTATCATAGGTAAAGTTAATGACCTCCGTTGCTTTGTAGTCCATCGCATTGGTTACCTGCCCATTTAGTTGGAATTTGGTTTTAGTAATCGAGTATTTATGCCTCCAATTTTCGGCTCTGAATTCAAACTCATTATCATTCAAACATGAAGCATTTTGATTGACATAAAATTCGACAAATAGAGAATCACAATTCTGTTGATTAAACTCTAAATGTAGACTGTCAATAAATACAGAAGGCGAAAGGCTATCCAAACCATTGGAAACAAAGACTGTCAAATCATATGATTGGTCGTGAGGTAAATGGTTAATTTCTAATAAATGTGAGTCTTGTGTATTTTCATAATAGAGGCGGCTCACTGGGTCTTCTATTCCTATTTTTCCGTGTTTGTATATATGAACCGCTAACAAAGTTGAATCTAAGAATAGATCATTCGCATTCAACTTCACTTTCAATGAAATACTGTCTTTATTAACCTTAATGCTTGAGACATTTGGTGTGGTGTAGATGTAACCATTTTCTACCCATCCTAAATCAGCCGGCATGGAGTCATTGAGCGGTCTTTTATTCCCTGTAAAATCAAAAGCACTACTGGAAAAAGTAAAACTCGGATATATGTTTAGCGTTGCTTCGCCTCGATTCTGGCCTAGACTTGAATTGCTTAATTTATACAAAGAACTGGATGCCGTCTGAAAATTTGAATTTTCAAACTTGACTTTAGAGAATTTATTCACTAAATCACTCTGCAGGCTATCTTCAACTCCCTTGATTACACAATTTATGAGATCCAGTTGCTCATTTTCAACACTTAAACCAAGAATGGTACTATTAAGAGTATCCCAAAGGATTGAGTTCGCAATTACAACTTTACCTGTACTCGAGGGATGGTTCCAAGCGGTTGCAGTAAAATCATTATTGATAAACGTACAATGGTTAAGAATCACTCCCCCATTGGTTGAATCTTTAAGATCAAAGGAGAAAAGACGCTGATTATTCAAAAACAAGGAATTTTCTATGATTAATTGGGCAAAATGACCTCTGACGAGTCCATTATTACCTAATCCATCAACAAAACGACATCCGTCAATTAACGTAGGCTGAAAGA
>VMCP01000205.1 GCA_008081305.1 Bacteroidota bacterium
CCCTCCACCCAGGAACTGCAGGGACCGTTGGTTTCAATGAGTATGATTTAGACAATACGCTGAGATTGTTCTTTTATCCAGCAATTATTGGATGGATTGGTATATTTTCCTTTATCGCGTTGTTGCGATTTAGATTGAGTAGATTAGAATTGAAAAAATTAGAAGTAGAAAATGATGAATAATCGTATAAAATTAAAGTACCTCATACTCGGATTGTTTACTTGTCAAATGAGTGGATTGTTCGCGCAATCATCTTCTAGTATTGATTTAGAAGCGGAGCAATGGCTGGAGGCAAACGCGAAATTTCATGTGGTCATTGCGGTGTTGGTATTGATATTTGTTGGTTTGGTAGCATATGTGTTGTGGTTGGATCGTAAAATTTCTAAATTAGAAAACGAATCATGAAACCCTTACACATTGCGCTTATTTTAATTGCTGGACTCGGTGTGGCAACTGTGGTGAGTTTATACGGAAACACCACAAAATATGTTTCGTTTGCAGAGGCAAAATCCCTGAAAGAAGAGGGTTATTCCAAAAACGTGCATGTGGTTTGTACGTTGAACAAATCTAAACCCATTGTATACGATGCACAAAAAGATGCCAACCATCTGGAGTTTTATGCCCAAGATTCCCTAGGAAATGAATCTATGGTGGTATACTTAAAGCCAAAGCCACAAGATTTAGAGCGAACAGAAAGGATCGTGTTGAATGGAAAGCATCAGGGAAAATACTTCCATGCCGAAACTATTTTGAGTAAATGTCCTTCGAAATATGAGGATGCTCCCATCGCCATTAACCCCTAAAACAACGTAGAATGCAATTTCAAAACGAGTGGCTCTGGTTGGGTAACCTAGGTCAGTTATTTATCATCCTTTTGTTTGTATCCTCTTTATTTAGTCTTTTTTTCTATTTTAAGAACCAACAGACAAATGAGGCCAGTTACCTTTATTGGGCAAGAACCTCGCTTTGGACCCATGCCATTTCGGTGGTAGCCATATTTTCTGTGCTATTTGCCATCATTTTCTTTCATCGTTACGAATTTTATTACGCCTGGAGGCATTCGAGCAATAGTTTGCCCGTATACTATATGATCTCTTGTTTTTGGGAAGGCCAAGAGGGTAGTTTTCTTTTGTGGATTTTCTGGAATGCTTTGATTGCACTGATCTTGCGATTCAAAGCAGGTGAAAAGTGGGAAAGTCCGGTATTAACCATCATCGCATTCACGCAGGTTGCATTGAGCTCCATGTTGTTAGGATTGGAGTTTGGCGGAATTAAAATTGGCAGCAGTCCGTTTGAATTATTAAGAACGTCACGCCCCGATTTTCTTCAAATCCCCGTAATGGGATCCATTGGGGTTGAGAATTACTTACAGATTTTTAACGATGGAAACGGTTTAAATAAGCTACTCCAGAATTATTGGATGGTTATTCATCCTCCAACCTTATTTTTAGGCTTTGCACTAGGTGTGGTTCCATTTGCATATAGTGTTGCGGCGGTTTGGAAAGGGGAGTCTCGTTCATGGATACAACCCGCTTTGATCTGGAGTTTGGCTTGTATCGGAGTTCTCGGAACAGGCATTATAATGGGCGGTTTTTGGGCGTATGAGAGTCTTTCTTTTGGTGGATATTGGGCATGGGATCCCGTAGAGAACGCCTCGTTACTTCCTTGGTTGATTATGACCTCCGCTGCCCATCTGCTGCTCATTTCAAAAAATACAGGAAGACACATTTTTACTTCTCATTTGTTAACACAGCTCTCTTTTTGGTTGGTATTGTATGCAACATTTTTGACACGTAGTGGTATTCTTGGAGAAGCAAGCGTCCATTCGTTTACTGATTTAGGACTTTCAGGTCAATTGCTGATTTTTTTACTCGGGTTTATTGCTTTGAGTGTTGCTGTTTCTATTGGTGATTCAGGGCTTAGGAAAAAGTTTAGCTACGGAATACTGTCTGTATTCTTGGTTTCAATCGTTCTTTCTTTGATTTGGCCTGAGTCGAGTAAGACTACATTTCAAACGGCATTAAAATGGACGGGTATTGTCTTGTTCTTTGCTGCATTGATCTGGATGGTCATCAACTTGTTTAGGCGTTTCAAAACGAAGTTAGATGATGAGCATTGGAGTAGTCGAGAGTTTTGGATGTTCCTGGGAGCCATGTTCATTATTTTAAGCTTGGTTCAAGTATTTTCAGCGACGTCTATACCTGTATTCAATAAGTTGTTTGGTTTTAGAACTGCGGTTCCCACAGAACAGGATTATAACGCCGTACAACTTTGGATGGCCATGCCTATCATGATCATGATGGCTATAACCCAATACTTCGTCTATCGCAAAACACCTTTGAATGAATTATTGAAAAATATTGGTGTAACTGCGTTGGTGTCGATCATCGTGACAGCGGCATTGAATCTGAATTTTGAGGTAGAACAATGGCACTTTGTATTATTTCTGTTTCTAGCTGTATGGTTAGCTGTTGCGAATTCCTTATATGTTCTAAAAGTGAAAAAAATGGGCGTTTTAGGATGGGGAGCTTCAATATCTCACATGGGTTTCGGTGTTCTACTGGTTGGTGTATTGGTTTCCTCTGCAAATCAGCGTGTTTTGAGTTCTACGAGAGAAGGTATTCAGCTAGCGCCTGAACAAGATGAAAAGGGCAACTTAGACGAGAAGGGAATTCAATTTAATCGAGAAAACAGGATTTTGTATAAGAACGAACCCATCATAATGGGTGAGTATGAAGTGACGTTTAGAGATGCTCAAAAGGGACTTCATTATGATTCACTAGATAAATTCTTCACGGTTAGCTTTTCTTCGGCTAACGGGGATTCATTTACGTTGGTTCCTAAGACGCAGAATAACCCTAAAATGGGGCTATTAGCCGAGCCGAGTACAAAGCACTATCTATCACGAGACATTTTTACCCATATCAACTACGAAAGTGGGATGGATAAAAAAGAGCCGTTTAGCGGTTTTAAAACAGATACCATTAAAATCGGTCAGACATTCAAAACAGCCTCAGGTAAGGTTGTTTTAAAGCCTATGAGCATTGAGAAAGCGGCTACAGAGGATGGACTATTACTTAGACTCGCGTTACTTGTGGATAGATTAGGAGAAAAAGATACGTTATATCCCAGGATTTTGATCAATGAATCAACGGGGGCTTTAGAGTCGATTTCAGAGCAAAATGAACGATTGGGGTTATTTGTGAGCTTGTTGAGCTTTAATATTGAAGACCCTGACCCTGCAAAACAAAAAATATCTTTTGTTGTACAAACGGGCGAAAAGCAAGCGGTAAGAGATTATATTGTTTTAAAGGTGGTTGAATTTCCATGGATTAATTTGGTTTGGACGGGCACTATCATCATGGTGATTGGTTTTGTGTTGGCAATCACTAACCGTATATTGCTTCAGCGAAAACTAATGCAATTGTGAGTTTACCTGTTTGTATTTATGGCTATGGGAATTTAGGTTCACATCTGTTTTCCTATTTGGATGGCTTTGAAGGAATTCAATTGTCTCTCATTAGTTCAAATAGGTTATTCCACGATGATAGCCGACGCGCACATGTAGAAGAACTTCGAGAGGGAACATTGGTGTTTCTATGTGTTCCCGATTCTGTGGTGAATGATTTAATAGATCAAATACCAGATAATTGTATTCCTATTATTTGCAGTGGAGCTGTTCATATTCCTGAGAGTATGAATAAAAGTATTGGAGTATGGTACCCTTTATATAGCTTCAAGCAAGGTCATAAAGTAGATTGGAAAAAAGTCCCTGTTTTTTGTGAAGCAAACGGTAAAGAAGTGGAAGGTGTGCTTCAATCATTAAATAGAATATTGGGTAAAACCGCTTTTTGGATAGATAGTGTATCAAGGTCTAAGCTTCATTTAGGCGCGGTTTTTGCCAATAACTTTACCAATGCACTCCTGATGGCTACCGAAGACGTATTGTCGGATTTCTCCAAAGAGGAAGTGCTCAATGCTCTTTATCCGATTATAAATCAGACTATTACTCGTTGGGAAGAGGGTGAAGCCAAGCAATTCCAAACAGGGCCTGCAGTTAGAGGAGACCGTGAGACTATAGATTCTCATCTAGAAATGATGAATAACTATATCGAGGAAAAGAATCTTTACATTTTAATGACTGAATACATCAACAAAAAGATGAACAAATAGTCAAAAAACTAAACAAAAGACTTAGTTTTACATAAACCAAGTCTATGACCCTCAATATTTCATCTTATTTATCAAATGAAAAGCATCTCTTTGATTATCTAGGGTTAAGGATTTATTTTAGTAAAAAAGACCAAGATCCTCTTGCGTTTTATTGTAAATCACAAAATTCAGAGAAGATTTCTAAAATCATTGTTCACTTAAAAAAGGGCATTTTCGAGGGATATGAAATGATCGATGTGTTGGGCTTTCCTCCATTGGATGATAGCGATAAAGTTAAATTCAAAGAAATTCTAGAGGAAAACCTCAGTGATATTATCAAATACTGGATTGATGTTTACGTTTATAAAAAAGATGTCCCTTTTGAAACGGTATTGAAACCCATTATCAAAAGAGACATCTGATAAACTTCTTACTTGATAGAGTACCTGAATCCTAGATAAATCATCCGTCCATTACTAGGTCCCCAATTGTAGCTTGCATCTTCTAGAAAAAGATTGTTCCTAGCTTGTATGCTATAGATAGGGTCAAATTGTCTGTAGTTCCCAATATTCTCACTTCCTACATATAATTCTAATCCTGATTTCCATTGTTTTCTAACCTGCGCATTGAACAAGGCAAAAGTTGGACTGTAAAACTCAGGTGTGGTTGAATTACGAGCAGGCACACGTTGTGG
>VMCP01000087.1 GCA_008081305.1 Bacteroidota bacterium
TTCATCATTGGAGATAAGCGCGAATATCTCACGGCGATTGTAGTGCCAAGTGTCGAAACTCTGGAAGAGCAAAACAAGGAAAAGGCGGATTCATTATCTGAGGGAGGCGACTTTACTAACGATGAGTGGATCAAAAAATGGATTCTTGAGCACATGAAAGAATCTGCAAAACAGTTGGCGAAGTTTGAAAGAGTTAAAGATATCTTGGTGAAGAGAGAACCATTTAGTGTTGAAAACGGAGATATGACGATTACACTTAAGGTTAAGCGTAAGGTAGTGATGGAGAAATACGAAAAGGAAATTGAATCCTTATATGCTTAAGTTCTTATCCATTGGATAAAAATATAAAGCACTAAAAAGAAAACCCCCTGAATGGCAAATAGCGAAGAAGCAATTCGGTTTTTTGCTGGTTTGCTAACGCTATTGAGCAACAGGTGAAATAAAAAGGCAAAAACAAACCAGGCAAAGTAATTCTGCATGGGTATTATGCTGTTTTTCCAGTGCCAAAAGTCGTACGCCATGGCTACGGGTTCCATAAAAAAATCGTAGAGCGTCATAAGAGCCGCACCCAATAGAGATCTCAGTAATGTAGATTTAACGCGAGGAGCGAGGATACTGCTTGTAAAGAAGACCAATGCAGCCCAATTGACACCAATCAAATAGGGAATGCCTTGCCAATCCGGTCCAAGGGTCGCTCCGTAGTGGTAAGACCCAAAGAGTAAGCCGGTTTGTACGCCCAACATTTCAATGAAGAAGCCCATGATTCCGATGGCAGCCAACGCCACAACATGGCTTATTTCCCATTTCTTGTGGAAAATCCATGCAACTACGAATGAACCCAGAATATTTAAGGGAGTTAAATCAATGAAAAGTGGTTTTAAATCGGGGATCAAAAAACCAATGATTCCCACCAAATAAATGATGCCAACAACTGCAATAACTCTATTTTCAATCTTCTGCATCGGGTATTATTTTGTTTAGGATATTAGCTCCTAAAAGACAAAGGGGTATTCCGCCTCCAGGGTGTACGCTTCCACCACAAAAATAGAGGTTTTTGTAACTTGAGGTGAAATTGGCTTGTCTAAAAAATGCTGACATCCTATCGTTGCTACTGCTGCCGTATAAGCTACCTTTATCACTCGAGGTGCGCTGTTCAATCAAAATAGGGTCGAGATAGTCCTCTGTTTCAATAAGGGGGGAAATGTCGGTTTGAAGAACGGTATTGACTTTTTGGATTATTTTCTCCCGTGCCTTTGCACGGAAAGCTTCCCAATCTTGTCCGTCGTTGTGAGGTACATTGATCATGACAAACCAGTTTTCGCATCCTTCGGGTGCATCATTCGGGATTGCTTTGGATGAAATGTGTATGTATACAGTGGGGTCTGATTGAATGGTTTTGTATTTGAATAGATGATTGAATTCCTCGCGGTAATTTCCTGAAAACAGGATATTATGAACGTCTAGGTTTTCAAATGTTTTACTAATTCCCCAGTAAAAAATCAGTGCAGATGAAGAATTTTCAGCTTTAGCGATTTTTTTGGGAACTTCAGTTTTTAGTAAGTTACGATACAGTACTTTGGCATCTACATCCGATACGCAAATATCACAAGGGTATTCCACTCCGGAATTATCTTGGATACCGACGATTTGATCAGATTTCTTCCGAACGTTGTTCACGGTGGAATTAAACTTGAATTCTACTCCTAATCGGGTTGCCTGTTCATAGATTATTTCTGCTATGGCGCGCATGCCTTTCTTAGGCAAGTAGGCACCATAATGAAACTCGAGGTGCGGGATGACATTTAACGTGGCGGGCGCTTGGTATGGATTAGAACCATTGTAAGTAGCATAGCGATTAAATAGTTGAATGAGCTTATCGCTTGAAAATCGTTGTTCCAAGGAATTATTCATGGTTTTGAACATGTCCAAACGCCAAAGATTCGCTATGCCCTTAATTCCGGTCTTCGATAAATAGGTGTTAATTTTATGTAAGCTATTTTCTAAAAAGACTGGTGAGGTGATGTCGTAGACTAGTTTTGATTTCTCTAAGAATGATTTGATTTTATGTTCATCCTCATAAAAGTATTGGCTAGCTTCTTTAACGAATTGATCTAGGTTGGAATGCGCCCGAAAGGGTTGTTTATTATCCCAAAAATAATGGCAAAGGGTTTCTAATTTGTGAATATTGAATTGTTTGGAAAGGTCATCATCGAGCAGATCATAAACGAAGTTGGGCATAGTAAACAAGCTGGGTCCCATATCAAAGCGGTACCCCTCGGAATTAAACACGCCCAGTTTGCCACCAAACGTAGCGTGTCGCTCGAGAACCAGCACCTGATAGCCCTTTCGTGCTAGGTGTACACTACTTGCTAATCCTGCTATACCACTGCCTATAACAACTGCTTGTTTTCCCATGCTATAAAGACAACAAAATAAGGCTTGAAATAGCACAGAGTTCGATAAAAGTTTACAGGAATTGGCAACAAATTAGTGGAAATTCCCATTGGTTCTCGGATTTTCTTTATTATCAGTAGGTTAACTTTTTTTAAAAAAATGCAATCTTTCTTTTGCTTATTCTCTTTTTCCCTTTATTTTTGCCGCATACTCAATCAAAATTAACTTATAAGAACATGAAAAAAATCACTTTCGCTTTAGCAGCAATCGCAGCATTTACTTTCGCTGCATGTGGTGGTGGCGCATCTGAAGAAGGTGCTGCTACTGAAGAGACAACAACAACTGAAGAGACTACAACTGAAGAAGCTACTACTGAAGAAGCTACTACAGAAGAGGCTACTGAAGAAGCAACAACTGAAGAAGCAACAACTGAAGAAGCTACTGAAGAAGCAACAACTGAAGAAGCTACTGAAGAAAGCGCTGAGTAATCAATTCTTTTTGATTAACGAAAAAAGGCATTTTGTGAAATGCCTTTTTTTTTGCATTTTTGTACAAGAATGAAATCCTTCAGGGCGCTGATATTTGCTATATCCTTCATGTTTTTACTGCCTTCGGCACTAAAAGCAACAGGTGACGAGCCCTTGGTAGGCGGTCCTACGTTTAGATTAACACCTAACCCGGTAAATGGATCTTTCTTTCATGTAAACCTTGACTTCAATGCAAATGAATATCCTGATGCGGGTATCATTATTTCCGATGTCTTAGGAAAAACAGTCTATTTCCAAACCCTAAAGCAATCTGATTTTGCTGAAGGGCGTGTCCGCATTTCAGTGATGGATGCAAACTTAGATAAAGGCGTTTACTTTCTCCAGATAAAAAGTGGAGATACATCTAAAACGCAAAAGTTAGCGATTCGCTAGTCTATTCGTTTATGACCTCAATTGCGAACAAAGGGGTGTCTTCCTTTTTTTATTTGTTGCTTGTATGTTCATTCCTAGTGTTTATTTACGTTTTTACTGACAATCATGTACGAACAGTTTGGGGTGTACATCCAAGGGATTTCTCAAAGTCTTATTCGTTTTTAACAGGAGCATTTATACACGGTGATTTTGATCATTTATGGAGTAATGTGATTTCTTTGTTGGGTTTAGGTTTTATTTTTTGGCTTTTATATCCGTCGGCTTGGGGCTATTTTTTTCTATGGCAATGGCCTCTTTCTGGTTTGATTCTATTTGCTCTTGGAGATTTCGGTGAGAATCACATAGGAGCATCAACTTGGGTCTATTCTTTTGCAGGATTTCTTGCTCTTCAGACGCTTCGGGTAAAGAATATACGGGCTCGAGCGCTCTTTCTTGCATTGTGTTTATGGTATGGAAGTATGTGGTGGGGTGTTTTGCCCATACAACCGGGTATTTCCCATGAAGGCCATATTTCCGGTTTGATTACCGGAGTGTTACTAGGGTTATGGAAATCCGATCACTGGAACGAATCCCTTAGATCTGAGTTTCTATATATTCCGAAGTCTTGGGAAGGAGATAGACCACCCGAGAATCCTTACAACCAATTTAAATAGTGGATTTCTCTAATGCGTTATTAGGTATTCTAAAGAACAACGCAAAAGTTACGGCAATGATGGCCGCATAAATGGTAAAACTAGTCCATATTTCTTGCCACATGAGGCTCTTGTCGGGATTTGTAAAATAGGAGCCTATAAGGTATCCACTACCAATACTTCCGATAACGGCTCCAACGCCATTTACCATCATTGTAAATATCCCTTGCGCTCTAGATCTTACTCTTTTGTCTACATTTTGCTCAATAAATAAGGAACCAGATACATTGAAAAAGTCGAAGGCCATACCATAGACAACACATGACAGTACGATCATCCAAAGACCGCTACCTGGGTCTCCAAATATGAATAATCCGAAACGCAATACCCACGCAGCCATGGAAATAAGCATGACCTGCTTGATATTGAATCGTTTCATGAAGAAAGGGATGGCCAATATGAAAAGTGTCTCACTTATTTGAGAGATACTCATGATGATGGCCGGGTACTTGACAGCAAGAGTATCGGTGAATTGGGGGTTAGATGAGAAGCTCGAAAGAAATGGGTCCCCGTATGCGTTGGTTAATTGTAGGGCTGCACCCAAAAGCATAGAAAAAAAGAAAAAGAGGATGAAGTTTGTTGACTTCAACAATGCCCATGCATTTCCTCGGTCTTTAGTTTGCTCTTTTCCATGCGGTGGGCAATCGGGTAGGGTGAAGGCAAGTATACCTAGAACGAATGCAACACTTCCACCCAGAAAGAATTGATTTGCGGATTGTTCATTGTGTGTCAAGCTAACTGTCCATAATGCAGCGATAAAGCCAATGGTACCCCAAACACGTATCTTAGGGAAATCCTTGATAACATCAAGGTTGTTGATCTTG
>VMCP01000099.1 GCA_008081305.1 Bacteroidota bacterium
ACCCATTCGCTTTGTTTTTTCCTTTACGATGTGTGTACAGTTTTCCATCATCACGTATTTAATAAGACTTTGATATTAAAACACAGATATCCCCTATTACACACATGCGGTTTGCGATAAATGCAAAAATTAGAGTACCGCGAACCTCTCGTTTGTGATCCTCGCCAAGGTATGCGATTAGAGCATCATGAACTTTGAAAGCAAGTAACCCAAAAAGTATGGGTTGGTCATTAGTGGTTAGTATATAGTACACTTATTGATCAGAGAGTCGTGTTTGCACCCCCTGTTGTAATTTTGTAGTATGAAAATTACGTTCTGGGGGGCAGCACAACAAGTAACAGGAAGCATGCATTTGGTTGAACTAGAGGGGGGGACAAAGGTGTTAGTTGATTGTGGTTTAGATTACGAAAATCGGCGCGAATTCGAAGCCAATAATGCTCACTTTCCTTTCCCAGCAACGGAGATAGATATTTTGATTTTGACACATGCCCATATTGACCATTCTGGTAATGTGCCTAATCTAATTAAGCAGGGCTTTACAGGTCAAATAGTTTGTTCAGCCCCAACTTTAGAATTAAGTGACTTTTTACTTCAGGATAGTCTGAATATTCAGTTAATGGATATTAGAAAAAAACGTAAACAGTACTACAAGAACAAGAAGAAAAAAAAGGTTAAAGGAGCGGCACCTCAAGCATTATATACCAAAAAACATATCGGCTTCATGTTGGATATGGCCAACGTATTGATGCCAGGTGAAACTTTTGAATACAATGATGAATTAAAAATACGTTTAACGCCAGCTGGCCATATTTTAGGTGCCATGAGCGCCGAGTTAGAAGTAAAAGAAAACGGGGAAACAAAGAAATTGGGCTTCACCGGTGATTTAGGGAATCTCAATTCCAAGCTGGTTCCAGACCCAACTCCTATGCGAGGATTGAATGCTTTGGTTTCAGAAAGTACATACGGAGGTCGTAAACATGGCACCGATAGCAGAAAGGCAGAGGAGGTTTTATTGGAACAAGTTGTAGATACCTGTGTAGAGCGGGAGGGTAAATTGGTAATACCTGCATTTAGTGTGGGCAGAACACAAGCTATACTATTTACTCTTCATCAGTTATATATCGATGGGAAATTACCCAATATCAAAATCTTCACCGATAGTCCACTTGCCATTAGATCGACAAAGGTGTATCAATATCATATTGATTACCTCAATGATGAAGCTAAGGAGTTCCATAAGAAACACGGGAGCTTATTTAATTTTCCAAATTTACATGTGGTACAAGACGAGAGGGAAAGTGAGTATTTAAGCGTATTACCAGAACCATGTGTCATTGTTTCTGCTGCAGGAATGGTTGAGGGAGGAAGAATTCAGATGCACGTCAGAAATAATATTGGTCATCCTAATAATAGCATATTGATTGCTGGATTTTGTGCTGAGGGAACGCTAGGAGACCGTTTACTTAAAGGGCAGGATTTTGTTGAAATAGATCGCCGTGAGCGACCAGTTAAAGCCAAAGTGAGCCGTACGGATGTTTTTAGTGCTCATCCCGACCATCAGCAATTATTGGATTATTTCAAAGCCTCAAATGAATCAGGTAGTTTGAAGAAGTTATTCTTAGTTCATGGTGAGGCTGGCCAAATGCAACGCTTAGCTGATGATGTGGGTGGTATTGAAGAGGTTCAAACTCCTTTAAAGGGACAGTCGTTTATTGTCTAGTATATATATCATAGCGTTAGGTTCAATACCCTTAGCACTTTGGGGATATGCTTTGGTAACCGCGTTAAAACGGTGGGTATTTAAAGTATTGAACCTAAGACGAAAAGGAGCAATTCCTACACTGGTAGTGGGCAATCTCAGTGCTGGAGGAACGGGGAAAACACCGATGATTTTGTGGTTATTAAGTCAGTATACCGATCTAAAATTAGGGGTTCTTTCTCGTGGTTACGGTAGAAAAACCAGAGGGTTTCAATGGGTTAGTAATGAAGGATCTAGTAGTGAATTTGGTGATGAACCCTTAGAAATCAAATCGAATTATACAGACTTGCCTGTGGCAGTATCTGAAGATAGACTCGAAGGGTTGGATCAAATGCATTTGAAATTTTCTGAACTTCAGGGTGTGGTATTAGATGACGGGTTGCAACATCTAAAGTTAGACCCTCATAAAAGCGTTATTCTCAGTAGATATGACAAGCCTTATTATAATTTGCGGTTTAGTTTACCATTAGGTGGACTAAGGGAATTTCCATTCACTGCTAAGTATGCTGACGCGGTGATCTTTACAAAATGTCCGTTGGATTTAACCAAAGCTGCTGCCGAAGCGACTATAAAAAAAACAGCCTTACCAAAGGATAAGGTGTTTTTCGCCCATTACCGACAAACGGAACCATTGAGGGTATTAGGTGAACCAAGCAGTTCGAAAAGGGCGTTATTTATTTCGGGTGTAGCAGAAAAGCTTGAATTCAAACAAGCAGGTTGGGAAATCGTGAATACCATTAATTACCCTGACCATCAGTCTTTTACATTGGACACAGCCGAACAATGGTTGAAAACCTTGAAAAAGCATGAATTAAATTTGCTGCTTCTAACGCGTAAGGATTGGCAACGAATTCGAAACACGCATATCACCAAGATATTATCCGAAAATTTAATCTCAGTTTACGAAACCCACACGGAGGTGGAAGTATTATGGAATCAAAAAGAAGAATTACTGCAATTGTTAAAACCTTGTTAAGGGCCGCCTTTATATTGGCAGTTGTAACGTTTCAATACGGCTGTAAGCCATCAGAAAACATTCAATTTGAACAATTTGAAAGTGTAGATGCATCTGGTTGGAATTGGGTAGATACCAAGAAATTTACATTTACCATTGAAGAAGACCAGCATTATTACAATCTTATTTGTGGCTTGAGAATTACATCTGAGTATGCCTACAGTAACATATGGATGTTATATACGCTTAAAGGCGATAATGGTTACGAGAGAAAAGACCAGTTTCAACTGGTGTTATCTGATGATATAGGAAGATGGAAAGGAAGAGGGGTATCTAATTTGATATCCTATCAAGAACCATTTCTGACTCATTTAAAATTAAAAAAGGGTACGTATACCTTTGAGATAACTCAAAACATGCGTGATGAGGAGCTTGAATCGGTGAATAACATCGGTTTACAGATTGTTAAAGGTCAATTGATTCTTTAACCCTGATACAAACGAGGGGATAGATATGGTAGTGAAGGGATATGCGTCCGCATTGAATGGGGTCAATGCGCAGACAATCACGGTGGAAGCAAACGCCACCACAACCCCAGATTTTGCAACATTTATTATTGGTTTACCTGATATCGCAGTGAAAGAAAGTCTCTTTCGGTGTGACGCGGCAATCAGGAATTCAGGCTACGATGCGATTAGGCAGAAGATAGTCATCAATTTAGCACCAGCTGATATTCGTAAGGAAGGTAGTGCTTATGATTTGCCAGTAGCTTTGGCAATGTTGGCCGCTTCATTTCAAGTTTCTGCAGATAACTTGGGCGATTATATTGTAATGGGTGAATTGAGCCTTGATGGTTCGTTATTACCAATTAAAGGAGCTCTTCCTATTGCTATCCAGGCAATGAAAGAAGGGTTTAAAGGTCTAATCGTACCCATTCAAAATGCAAAGGAGGCCGCAATTGTTAAAGATATTGATGTTGTTGGGGTTCGCAACCTCAGGGAAGCAGGTGATTTTATTCAAGGAAAGGTAAAAATTAAACCAACCAAGGTAAATCCGCGCAGTGATTTTGAGATGGCACTGAATGCCTATGATGTTGACTTTGCCGATGTTCAGGGCCAAGAAAACATTAAGCGAGCCATGGAAATTGCGGCAGCCGGTGGACATAATGTATTATTGTATGGCCCGCCAGGTGCAGGTAAAACCATGCTTGCCAAACGTTTGCCGAGTATAATGCCCCCTCCTGGGCTATACGAAGCATTGGAAACCACAAAAATTCACTCGGTTGCAGGGAAAATGGGAAAAGATTCTACCTTGATGGGTGTTCGGCCCTTTAGGTCTCCGCATCACACGATTTCCGACGTAGCCTTAGTCGGTGGAGGGGCAAATCCACAACCTGGAGAAATATCACTTGCTCACAATGGAGTATTGTTTTTGGACGAGATGCCGGAATTTAAACGATCTGTATTGGAAGTGTTAAGGCAACCACTTGAGGAAAGAAAGGTAACCGTATCTAGAGCAAAGTGGAGTGTTGAATATCCTGCGTCTTTTATGCTCATTGCTAGTATGAATCCTTGCCCTTGTGGTTATTTGAACCATCCCGAGAAACAATGTACTTGCAACCCAGGCAGTATTTCCCGGTATCGAAATAAGATTTCCGGACCTTTATTGGATCGCATAGATATCCATTTGGAGGTAATGCCTGTTTCCCATGATAAACTAACGGATCGAAGTCAGCAGAATGAAACATCCCAAGAGATTAGAGAGCGCGTTATCAAAGCTAGAAATATTCAATCAGAGCGCTACAAAGAGAAAGAAGGATTGTATCATAACGCTATGTTGCCAAGTAATTTGATTCAAGAGTATTGTTCTATACCCCAAGCGGCCCAATTGTTATTAAGAAGTGCAATGCAAAAGCTAAATCTTAGCGCTAGAGCTCATGATAAAATCTTAAAACTAAGTCGGACCATTGCAGATTTGGCGGGTTCAGAAAGTATCATGGTAGAACATATCGCCGAGGCTATACACTTCAGAAGTTTGGATAGAGAGGGAGGAATTTAGTTTAACTTGCAAC
>VMCP01000072.1 GCA_008081305.1 Bacteroidota bacterium
GAAAACAACTAAGAAGCGAACACCTGAATAACCTCAAGACGGTTCTAACTCCAGAACAACAAGAGAAAGCGAAGGAGCTCATTCATGAAAGAAAGTCTAGGCGTAAAAACAGAAAACATAAAAGACGTAAATAACAAAAAAGCGGCCTTGGCCGCTTTTTTTAATCCTTTTTATCGACGGGTTTGAACCCTGGTCCTTTGCCTTTTGGTTTCCGCGGACCGCGATTTTTTTGATTTCTTGGTTTATTGTCGCCTTCTTTTTTGGGCTTGTCTTTAAACTCTTTGTTTTGAGTCTTTTTCTGGCCTTCAGTTCTTGGCCCATCGTTACCGTCTTTACGTTTGTTATTGTTCCTTCTACCTTTTTGATTTGAAGAACCTTTCCGCTTATTATTCTTGCCTAAGTGTTTAAACTCATCGTCTTTTAATAAGTCAGCGGAATCAACAAAATCGTTTTCACCTTCCTGTTCAACCACCTTGGCTAGCAGAATATTCGCTGGGGCCATATCTGCCAAAGCTCCAACTTGCTCACCGCTTTTATTCTTTTCGATTAGCTCGTTTACCTTGTCAACTTCTAGAGGTATCCAATCGGAGTTGTCTTCGTAGGAAAACCACATTAGTCTCTTTAGAATGTCTGTCTTTTTGGAATAAGCCATACCCGAAACGGTATCCAGCTTTACCACTTTGGCTTTAGGGAAGGCTGCGGTAGCTTCTAGGTAGGTATCTAATTCATAATTCAAACAACACTTTAATCTTCCACATTGACCTGAAAGCTTTTCCATGTTGATGGATAGGTTCTGTGCCCTAGCCGCACCGGTATTTACCTGTTTATAGTCGGTTAACCAAGTAGAGCAGCACAACTCACGACCACAAACACCAGTTCCTCCGAGTCTAGATGCTTCCTCGCGATAGCTAATGTGACGCATTTCAATTTTTACCCGAAATGCTTCTGCATATTTCTTAATCAATTCACGAAAATCGACCCGAGACTCAGCGGTGTAGAAGAAAATCACCTTTCGACCATCACTTTGTAGTTCAATATCCGATATTTTCATTTTCAGATTTAAACCAAAAGCAATGGTACGTGCTTTTTCAAGCATGTCGTCCTCAAGGCTATTTGCTTCCTCGTATTTCTCCATGTCGCGCTCATTGGCAACACGTTGAATTTGTCTCATTTCATCGTCGTCTTCTCGGACACGATATTTCTTCAGCTGCAATCGAACGATCTCCCCTGTGGCCGATACTGTTCCAATATCGTAACCTATACTGCTATCTACCACCACGTGGTCTCCCACGAATAAGTCCAAATATTGGTGGTTGCGGAAGAATTCTTTTCTACTTCCTTTGAATCGAACTTCCACAATATTGAAGGGTTTTTGGCCCTCGGGTAGGTCCATATCATTGAACCAATCGTATACGTTTAAAGCGTTGCAGCCATCTGTTCCACAGGTGCCATTGCCTTTACCCCCTGCGGGTGAGCAACTTCCTCCTGATTTAGTTCCACATGATGAACACGCCATAATTTTTTATCTACTATTAATACAAACTTAAGGAATCAACCACGGAAAGCACCTACGCCTCGGGCTTTTCCTTAAACACCCACAATTTCTGTCCTGCAAAGTTCACAAACATGCCCACTAAGGTGGCTAGGATAACCGCAAAAAATTTGTCAACTTTTACTGCAAATAATATCTGATGAAGGGTTTGTTTTGGGTAATCCAGGTTTAATACCAAATCGGCGTTTGGTAATAGATATAAGAACAATTCGTTAGAAAGGACATTCAATGTTCCACTCGTTGCGTACAGCATTATATACTGGGCAAATTGGGTGCGACTCTTTTCTTTTTGCCCCCATGTCCAAGCTTTATTTAACCTATAATTTAAAAATGTAGCCAACACGATGGCTGTGCTTTTCGCCACGTAAGTTGGTAAGAATTGACTGAGGGCATAGTAAATAGCCAAGTCCACTAAAAATGACAACCCCCCTACTAGACCAAACTTGGTTAACGCAATGTATGTTTTTGAAGAAATCAAGTTAATCGCTAAGCTCCTCGCTGAATTAATTCTGAATCTTCAAAGATACAATCAAAACCCAACTTCAAAGGTTCATTTTTTAGATCATGACCCACATTAAGGTCCCAAATGATGGGTTTGTTGTGTTTATTGCAAACATCCATTAATATTTGTTTTGCATTCTTCCCAAAAGGCACCTCGTTGTCGTGCATATCAATGATAGACCCCACCGTTACAGCTGAAATTTTCTCAAAGATTCCATTTGCATCTAATGCGCTAATCATCCGGTCAAAATGGTAGAGATACTCATCTAATTCTTCCAGGAAAAGTACGCAACCATTTATTTCGGGTTTATGACCTGAGGCCAACAAAGCATAAATCATGCTTAGGTTTCCTCCCCAAATTTTTGCTTTCTTGTTCACAAAAGTGTTTCGTTCAGCAAAACCCAAACCGTGCTTCGAACCTTTTAGAACTTGTGCTAATTGAGTGAAGTTTTGATTGCTTTCAACGTTTGCCCCAATTTGCATAGCCATGGGTGCGTGAAGACTAGAAACACCCTGTTGAAACAAGAGGGCATGCATGACCGTGAAATCAGAAAAACCAACCCACCATTTGGGGTGTTTTGAAAACTCTAATTCTTGCAGTTTGGAATATAATCGAATCAATCCGTAACCACCCCTAGCAGCAAAAACAGCCTTTACATTGGGATTTTCAAGTGCCCATCTAATATCGTTTAATCTTTGATCGTCGTTTCCTCCAAGCTGCCCGTCTTGTAATCCTAAATTTGGTGAAACAACCAACTTCCATCCATGGCTATTCACCCATTCTTCAAAAGGCTTTAATTTTTGCATATCCATAAATCGAGAAGGGGCAATCAATGCTACCGAATCTCCTGGTTTTAGATATGGAGGAACAATACTCATTTTATATAGGGCAAAAGCAAGTTGGCCTGGGTTACGACGGTGGTCATTTCTGCGTTTCGGGTATCAGATGGGTATTCAATGTAGGGTGGTTCTAACTTAAATCCATCTGCCTTGACCCTCTTAGATACTTGCTCCCAAAGATTAGAAGACTCACCGATCGATGCATTGGTTTTAGCTTTGTGAAACTTGCCTTTGGGGATACGCATGGTTTCGTAGTTCGATTGAGATATGGTTTTATTTATGGGAATACCAACAAAAATATCCTGAACCACACCCTCTTTGGGAAGTTGTTGATAAACCGCCATAATGGGTCCGTTGATGATGCATTTTTTGTCTAGTATGATGTCGTTAACCTCTCGAGCAGTGCCAATAATAAGTGTTTTTAACTCTTCTGGTTTGGCTTTATAATGACGACCTAAAACTTTCATTTCCTGTCTTTTTTTAGGCGTTAACACAAAGTTTTCATCCGCCGCTACAAAACCCTCGATTGTTTGTGGTTGTTCCTCCTCTTTTGGTGTTTGTTCACTAGGGTTTGAACAGGCTGAAAAGACAACCAAAAGTGCACTCAAACAAAGGATGACTCTATTATTCTGCATAATTTTTGGCTAAGTTAATTCCCCTCCCTGATTTATCAGTATTTTTGCTTTGTGAAATTCCTCGCAGAAATAGAAATTCTTCCTAAAAAAGGCTTACTCGACCCACAAGGTAAAGCCGTAACTCAAAGCATGCCAAGAATTGGCTTAAACCAAGTTAAAGAGGTGCGCGTCGGCCGTTTCATCACCATGGAATTTGAGGCTAACGATAAAGCTCAAGCTGAAGCAGACGCAAATACCGCTTGTAAAAACCTTTTGGCCAACCTCATCATGGAGGATTATAACATCCGCATCACAGAACTATGATCATTTATAACGTCACCTGCAGCATGGAGAAAGGGCTGGTTGAAGAGTGGCTAAAATGGATGAAGGAAACCCATCTACCTGAGGTGATGGAGACCGGTTGTTTTATTGAGTATAAAATGCTCAGATTACTTACCAATGATTCTGATGATACGGGTGTAAACTATGCTATTCAATACACCTGCGAAAACCACGAAACTCTTGAACGATACCGTTCACAATACGGGCCTGAATTGCAAGCTAAAACACTGGAAAAGTTTGGCAATTCTGTTTTAGCCTACCGCTCTGTTCTAGAGCATGTTGAGTAAAACATGGCTCCACAGATCGTAAATATTGAAACCGTCCTTGAAAAACCCGAGGATTGGTCTGTGATTGACGTTAGAAGTCCTAAAGAATACCAAAAAGCACACCTTCCTGGTGCCATAAACATCCCACTACTAAACGATGAAGATCGACACTTGGTGGGTATAGAATACAAGCAAAAAGGTCGTGCTTCGGCTGTTCATCTCGGCCTACAATTGGTTGGTCCAAGGATGGACGAACTTCTTCATGTCTTTGAACAGTCCTGTGATTTTCAAAAAAAGATCTTGTTCTACTGTTGGAGAGGTGGGTTAAGAAGTGGTATTTCTTCTTCTATTTTTTCTTGGGCTGGACACAAAACTCACATCCTCAATGGCGGTTATAAATCTTTCCGAACTTGGGTGTTGTCTTCATTTGAGAAAAAATACAAGCTCCGTATTTTAGGAGGTGCTACTGGATCTGGTAAAACGGAGATTTTACTCAATATGAAAGAAAAAGGCGTTCAAGTCATCGACTTAGAAGGTCTCGCAAATCACAAAGGAAGTGCGTTTGGTGGTTTAGGTCAAAAGCCACAACCTAGTACCGAGGCTTTTGAGAATTCGCTTGCACTTGAGCTCCAAATATTTGACAGTCAAAGAGTCATT
>VMCP01000272.1 GCA_008081305.1 Bacteroidota bacterium
TGATCTATGCGATCTGACTTTAGATACACATTTTCTATCTGTGTAGGATATATATTTTTACCAAGAGAGGTTTTCAGCATGTTTTTTAGGCGATCTGTAATTTTCAAATACCCTTTCTCAAATCTTCCTATGTCACCGGTGTGAAACCAACCATCTTGATCAAATACATTATCTGTTTCTTCTTTTTTCTGATAATACCCTTTCATTACGTTAGGTCCTTTTATCAAGATTTCACCTTCCTCCGAGGCAAAAGCAGCATCAAAACTATCGTAATGTTGAACGGTAAGGATTTCCTTTGACTCTATATCCTGAATGGCCACATACTGTCGTGGAGCCACCCTACCAACGGTTCCATAAACCTGTCTTTCAAATTCATTAACGGTACAAAATGGGGATGTTTCTGTCAAGCCATAACCTTCTTGGACTTTGAGACCTAGGTTCGCAAAAAATTCTCCAACATGCTTAGGTAAAGCACCACCGCCAGAAACAAACATTTTCATTCGACCGCCCATTTTGGCTTTAATTTTTGAGAACACTAATTTCTCAGCTATTCCTGCTTTAATCGCTAACAAACCACCTGGCTCTTGTCCGTTATCTCTAGTCTCTCTCACTTTGGCACCTATACCTACGGACCACAGGAAAATTTTTGCTTTAATTCCACCTCCGGCGGTTGCATTCTTAATTACTTTATCATGGATTCGCTCTAATAATCGAGGTACGGTTGCCATAACGGTTGGACGAACTTCAGAAATATTTAATGCTACTTTCTCTATACCTTCAGAAAAGGCTACCGCTGCCCCAACGTAGGTACTCAAGTACATGGTTGCCATCCGTTCGAAGACATGGCTTAAAGGTAAAAATGACAGGTACAAATCGGTCTCCATAATTGCCGGACAAAGTTCCTTTGCATCGTAGCAATTACTCATGAAATTATAATGAGTCAACATAGCTCCCTTAGGTACGCCTGTTGTACCACTCGTGTAAATAAGAGTAGCGAGGTCTTCTTTTCCTACTTGAGAAAACCGGTTTTCAATCTCGTCGCTATGCTTTGATAAAGATGCACTTCCTTTTTCTAAAACAGTAGAATAGTTGATTACTTTACCCTCTTCTTTTTTATCAGAAGGAACAAAAATAATTTGTTCTAGAGTGGGACAATCTGCTTCTACCTTTTGTACTTTCTTTAAAAGGAATGGGTTGCCCACGGCAACCATTTTTGACCCAGAATCATTGATAATAAACTTGGTTTCCTCCGGTGTTAATGTGGGATAAATAGAAACATTCACCAAACCAATTTTTTGTAATGCTTGATCCATGATGTAATACTCTGGGCAGTTCTCAAGTACGATCGCAACCCTATCTCCCTTCTCTAAGCCACTTTCAATAAAGAAAGAAGCCATTTTATTAATTTCCTCAATGAGATAAGCGTAAGAATACTCCTTCCATGCGCCTTCCTCCTTGCGCATTAAAAAGGTTTTTTGGGGATTGTGTATTTTATTGGCTGAATTTAAAAAGAATTCATGCAACGACTTAAACGTTGGGTCGTTTTGCATTCTTTGTTCGGCAAGAGATTCCATATTGTCAGATTGTTAGTCTAACAAATATGTGCTATTTCCCTAGAAATGGGAAATCATAAACTGAAAAATTGAAATTAAACTCCGTATGCTTCTACAGTTTCAACTTCGGGCACCATTCTCTTCAACAGGTTTTCAATACCCGATTTCAATGTCATAGTAGAAGATGGACATCCGCTGCAACTACCTTTTAGTTCAACGGTAACGACTCCATTCTCAAAGCTTTTAAAATCTATAGCACCGCCATCCATTTCAACAGCTGGCTTTACGTGATCTTCCAGAAGCTGTTTGATTTTGCGCTCAATTTCGGTTTCTTGCTCAGGTGACAATTCTTTTACTGGGGAAACGATTTCCTTACCATCTTCTATCCATTCTGCAAAAAAGCTTCTAAGGTCTGGAATTAAGTCAAACCATTCGTACTCGCTATTTTTTGTAACGCTAACGAAGTTATTCATTATGAAAACACCCTCTACAAAACCCATTTCAAATAAGGCTTTTGCCAACGGTGAATTCTCTGCTTTTTCCTTATTTCTAAAATCCGCAGAATCGTTTGGAAGCAACATTTTGCTAGCTACAAACTTCATACTCTCTGGATTTGGCGTAGCTTCTGCGTATATGGTGATCATTTCTTTTGTCATGTCTTGTACCACAAAATTACTACTTATTGAGAATTATTCTAAGTTAACCGTTTTGTGTTGGACTTAATTGTAGATTATTCGGACAGAAAAAATTGCATTCTTTGCAGCTGCTCGAATCCTCTATCTTTGAGGTATGGCCAAGCAAAAAACTGCTTTCTTTTGTAAGTCTTGTGGTTTCGAGTCGCCCAAATGGGTTGGTAAGTGCCCTGGTTGCTCTCAATGGAACACCTTAATAGAAGAATTAAAACCGAGCAAAACGGTCAACACATGGACAACTTCCAACCGAAAGACGGTATCTCCCGTTAACATTAAGGAAATTCAACTCCAAGAGAACGAACGCATAACCCTCAGCGATAGTGAACTAAACCTGGTTCTTGGAGACGGGCTTGTTCCTGGTGCTGTTATTCTGTTAGGTGGAGAACCAGGAATTGGTAAAAGCACATTACTCCTTCAAATGGCACTGGAATCTAACTCCAAAGTGCTGTATGTCAGCGGGGAAGAAAGCGAGTCGCAAATAAAACTTCGTGCCGAAAGAATTGGAATAAAAAACCCTACCTGTGAGGTCCTTACCGAAACCTTATTGGACAACATCCTAAATCATATAACCCAAGATAGACCTGAAGTACTGATCATTGATTCTATTCAAACATTGTACAGTGATCAACTTGATTCCACACCTGGAAGCATCTCTCAAATCAAAGAATGCACCGGCAAACTTTTACAATTTGCCAAAGAAACCGATACCCCTATTTTTCTGATTGGACACATTACCAAAGAAGGCTCTATCGCTGGCCCGAAAATCCTGGAACATATGGTAGATACCGTGTTGCAATTTGAGGGTGATAGACACCATGTTTACCGCATCCTACGCACCTTAAAAAATCGTTTTGGCGGTACGCAAGAACTTGGAATCTATGAAATGCTAGGAACAGGACTTCGTCCTGTAAAAAACCCCTCTGAAATATGGCTAGCTCAACGAGAGGAAGCGCTTAGTGGTATTGGAATTGCCTGTGTATTAGAAGGGATTCGGCCCTTGTTACTAGAAGTTCAAGCTTTAGTTAGTACAGCAGTATACGGCACACCACAACGGTCAGCAACTGGCTTTGATATTCGAAGGCTCAATATGTTGCTTGCCGTTCTTGAAAAACGTTGCGGTTTTAGACTTGGGCAATCCGACGTATTTGTAAACCTTGCCGGCGGCTTACGACTTGAGGACCCCGCACTCGACTTACCCTTGATGGCGGCGATTATGAGTAGCTATCAGGGGTTATCACTACCCAAGGGTTATGTATTTTCTGGAGAAGTTGGTTTATCAGGTGAAGTCAGAGCGGTTCAACGAGTAGAACAGCGAATAACAGAGGCAGAAAAGCTAGGCTTTACTGATATGATTGTTTCGAAATATTGCAAGATTCCAGACAACCCTAAACGCAGGATAAAAATCCATTCTTTTGGTCGAGTGGATGAAGTATTCAGTTGGATATTTGGTTAGGAGGTATCCTAAGCAGACATCAATTTCTCACGAACATAACTTTGAGCCAACAAGACAATTTTTTGGCTGTTGGGGATGCGAATTCTTTGATTCATGATTTCTGATGCAGTTGTTCGCTCGATCTTTTGTAACAACTTCAAATAGTAAATATAAGCGGTATAAACGCCAAGACGACTACCAATTGGCAATTTCAGAATACCGATATATGCGTGCTCAAAATCTTTTTTTACATCTTCTATTATATGCAACTTGTCAGCATCGGAGAAATTGTTAAAATCGATATTTGGGAAGTACAGTCGACCTCTTTCTTCAATATCCGATTTGATATCTCTCAAAAAATTCACCTTTTGAAAAGCCGCACCTAAACTCCTAGCATAAGGAAGTAAACTATCGTATTGGTTTTGGTCTCCTTTACAAAAGATTTTTAGGCACATCAAGCCCACTACTTCCGCACTACCATATATATACTCATCATATGATTTTTGGTTATGCGTATTGGTGTGCAAGTCTTCTTCCATACTCTGGAAAAAAGGCTCAATTAAGTCATCTGTAATACCAAACTGATTTGCCGCAAGTTGAAATGAGTGCAAAATCGGATTAGTACTGATTCCTTCTCGAATGGATTGATAGGTTTGTGCTTTGAAATCAGCTAACAAGCGTGCTTTATCAAACCCATGAAAGGTATCAACGATTTCATCCGCTAAGCGAACAAAACCATAAGTTGCAAAAACAGCCCACCGATATTCTTTGGATAATAATTTTATACCCAATGAAAAACTGGTTGAGTAATTCAACGAAACCCTTCTACTTAAGTCATTCGACGTTTTATCAAACAGTTGGATGCTCATTTTCTATTCTGTCTAATACCAGTTTTGAACCTATTACCACAATTGGGAGACCTGTTCCAGGCACTGTGCTAGCACCCACATAGTACAGGTTATTCAACTCTTCATCTTTATTTGAGGGTCGAAATGCTCCGATTTGGTTTAAACCATGAGCCAACCCTAATCCGCTTCCTTTATAAAGGTTGAACATATCCTTCCAATGTTCC
>VMCP01000188.1 GCA_008081305.1 Bacteroidota bacterium
TCGTTCCTCCAAATTGTTTTATTCCTTTATTATTCATTTTTTATTTTCTTTCTTAATTAAACTCTAGGCGTTGGTTATCGTTTCAGCCATAATAAATAGCGTTCTACTTTTTTATTTTGAACATCGTCATATTGCGCCTGATAATGCACCTGGTATCCTCCAGGTTTACATGTTTGACCATTGAAATCCCCACCCCATTTTTTATCTATCCTATTTGTTTCAAACACCATCTCTCCCCCTGTATTTACTACCCATAAGTGAAATTTACGGGGTGTTGCGATCTTGATATAGAATGAATCGTTTTGTCCATCTCCGTTAGGAGTAAAAACCGTAGGTAAGACTTCCTCTGTCTCGGAAATATCTGGTTTAACTATTTCCGTTATGGATTGAGTATCGCGACAATTATCCATGAAATGTGCGCGTACTTCGCAATTTATGGCAGCTGTTTTTTTGACATAACAAGGACGCTGCAATTTCTTTGACTTCCCTAAAAATCCGGTCCACTTTTCACCATTGATGATAACTTCATATTTCGCAAGGGAACCTTGAATCGATAATCCAATCAATTTGAGATTGCTGAAATTTGGAGTGGATATAAGCTCAAAACGCCCCTTACAATTTATTGATGCATGTATTTGTTCGGTTTGTTCATCTTCCCCGTGTAATGGACTGTTTTCAATCACTGGTTTTGGGTGCACTATTTCCTGTGTAACAACCTCGTTAGTTGAATGAACTGATTGGGATTCATCCTGGACCGATATAGGCTCTACCACATCCAGGTCGTAATTCGACGTTACCCTTTTGTTGGAGCCTTCTTCCGGCTCTGGAGATGTTGCCAATGAAGTATCAGTTACTACAGTTGCGGGCTTAATCGTTGGCTTGGTAACTAAAACTGTGTTTTTTTCATCTACTCGTTGAGTAATCGTATTTTCACTTTTGTCAGTCTCACTCAACATTGCGACGATACCCGTAACAATCGATACGGAGGCTATAGATATACCTATCCATGACTTTGAAAATGCCGTTACTTTCTGCAGAACGGATGTTTGTGAACTCACCGCAGATGAGGAGGAAATATCGCCTTGAATATGTTCGAATAAACCCGATGGCGGATCGATCTTGACGTTGTCAAGTCCTGACCTAAACACTTCATCTATATGTGAAAAATCATCCTTCACGTTTCATCCAATTTTGCAACTGTTTGCGGGCTTTAAATAACTGTGTTTTTGAGGTACTCTCGGTGATTCCAAGTTTTTCTGAAATCTCGCTATGGGTGTATCCCTCAATAACATACATATTAAACACCGTACGGTAACCGTGAGGAAGACGTTCAAGTAATTCAATAAGTTGCTCGTGTATCAATTTTTCTTCCCCTGAAACCTCTGGAGATGCGATTTCCGAATGGTTTTCCTTCAATGACTCTTCCTTAAAGAGGTTCTTTTTACGCAGAATATCTAGACACTGGTTCACACATACCCTTTTGCACCATCCTTCTAATGATCCCTCAAATCTAAAATCCTGTAATCGTCGAAACACGCGCACCATGCTATCCTGAAACATGTCATTGGATTCCAATTTATTTGGTGCGTAACGTAAACAGATGGGATAAAGCGAAGGAGCCAGATAATCATAGAGCTTACGATCGGCACCGGATTTACCCGATAGGAAATCCCTTACCAAATCATACTCAAATTCCTGTTTTTTATTCGACATTCCCACGCATCAAGTATCACAATAAAGATGAATACTTAGTTCTTAAGGTTGCTTAAAAGTACTATTTTTTCAGATTCCTTGCTATGACATAGCTAAGGTCAGTTAAAACCAAGGGGACTCTTCCATTTCTTTCAATATTAGAAAGCGCCATTTCGATGTTCTTCACAATTAGCTCCATATCATTGATTGAATATGTCAACTTATTGAAATTCTCAATAAACACGCGCTCTCTACCAGCCCATGGTATTATTTCCTCTGCATGTGGGAAAACCACTACACCACGCAATATCTCTATTGAATAAAGTAAAAAGCCTTTCAAGTTTTCTTTTGAAAACCCGCCTAAATGTTCGGACCATGCGACAATTTCCGGCATGCTTTTTCGAACACATATACTCATCCAAGCTTTCAATAATTCAAAATAAGGACTTTCAGTTTCGGTCAATAGATCCGTCAATAAAGTATAATCTCCTTGAGAGATGGTGGATATCCGTCTAGCCTTTTCTTCTTCTAGCTTCTCGTTTTTTATCAGAAAATCATAGAGTGCTTCCTCCTCTATGGGTTTTAAACGCACCGATTGGGTTCGTGAAATAATGGTACCCAATATTTTATCAGGATTCTCCGCCACCAATAAAAAGATCGTGTTTGGCGGAGGTTCTTCAATTAGTTTCAGCAATGAATTCCCTTCTTTACCCAAATATTCCGGAAGCCACATCAAGAGAATTTTGAATTCTGATTCAAAGGGCTTTAACGATAAGGACTTTGAGATCTCACGACATTCAGCCAATGGTATATTTGCTTGCTTCTTCTCCGCATCCAATACTTGCATCCATTGGAGTATACCCATGTATGGATTATCCAATATTGCGTTACGCCACTCTCCAATTATCTCGCTACTTTTCTCTCCTTTCTCTCTTGGGAATGGGAAACTAAAATGCAAATCTGGATGCGTAAACGTAGCATATTTTCGGCAAGAAGAACATTCACCACAGGAGTCCGTTTCTGTCCGATTCAGGCAACTGATGTATTTTGCGTAAGCTAGGGCTAATGGTAAACCGCCCCAACCCGTTTTCCCCAAGAATAATTGAGCGTGGGGAATACGTCCTTTTTGAACGCTCTGAATCAACGATTCCTTTGTATAATACTGACCGATGACCTGAGCGAAATTCATAAATAATACCCTTAAATATGATCTCTAATACGTTGAGCAATATCAGCTAGATCCTCTTTGGAAGGATTTAGTTTGGGTCGAGAAAAGTTAATATCCTCAACTGACTGAAGTGGAATCAAGTGAATATGAACATGCGGCACCTCCAAACCAATAACAGCAGAACCAACCCGCAGACAATCCATACTTTTATCAATAGCCTTCGCTACGGGCTTAGTGAACTTCCATAAATCTGCCAAGGCATCTTCAGTCAAATCGTACATATAATCCACTTCCATCTTTGGTACGCATAAAACATGACCCATAGCCAATGGATTGATATCTAAAAAGGCCAAATGCTTGTCGTCTTCATATACTCGATGACAAGGTATTTCACCAGCGATGATTTTGGAAAAAATCGAAGCCACGATTACAAACTTATATCTAAGATCTCTAGCTTAACAATACCAGCTGGAACTTGAATTTCTACAATTTCTCCTTTAGCATGCCCTAATAAGCCAGCACCTATTGCCGACTTTATCGAAATCTTATTTTCCTTCAGATTTGCTTCTTTTTCAGATACCAATTGATACACTGCTTCTTTACCAACATTATGATTTTTCACTTTCACCTTGCAAAGAATACTTGCTTTATCGGTATTTATTTGAGACGCATCAATCACTCTCGCGTTAGCAACGATATGCTCCAATTGAGCAATTTTATCTTCCAAGTGACCTTGCGCCTCCTTTGCAGCATCATACTCTGCATTTTCACTTAAATCACCTTTATCTCTTGCTTCAGCAATGGCTTGAATGATTTTAGGACGTTGGATGTTTTTCAATTCATTCACCTCCTCTTTTAATTCATCTAATCCTTTTTGTGTAAAGTATTGTGCCTCGCTCATATTTTGTATTTCTATTTATTTAAAAAAAAAGTTGCACCAATTAACAATTGGTGCAACCGTTATTGATTATGTAATTTATTATTCCGCCGATCCCAATCCGATACGTACACCGAACGAGTGTACTCCAGAAAATGGATTCGTTGCACGGTAACTGTAGTCCAATGAAACGGTGTTTTCATCATTAATATGCCAGTCATAGCTCACCCCGGCAAAAGGACCAGTAAACGCAGATGTTCTTGTTTCTTCAGAGAATACACCCTGCTGATAACAATAACCACCTCTTACCATTAACATATCCTTATAACCGTACTCAAATGAGAGTGTTGTTTGGTTTGCACTAAACGAGTGATTCGTAAATCCAAACCCTACCGTTAAACGGTTATCGTAAACACCTTTCGTTTTATCCAAACGAATATCGTAACTGGCCGCAACATTCAACATTGCCGGCAATTTCACGACGTCTGTTTTTACTTGCATGGTTTTGTTGTAATCACCGTCTTGGATCAACGCTTTATAGCTCAACCCATCACCATCAAACTTCAAATCAGGACCAATGTTTTTAACAGAAACTCCAAATTTAAAATCATTTCTTTTCTCAGAGCCCAAACGTGGAATCAAAGTAGTGGTATACTGCACACCCGCATCCAAAGCCATACCTGATGCACTCACATCGGGAATACCTTCGCTAATTAACCTTGCGGTGATTCCAGCAGAGATACTGTTTGAGAATTGCTTTCCGTATGATACCCCAATATTGGTCATATTTACACGGTAAGTACCTATTCCTCCATGAGGATTTTGCTCTGTGGTAATTTGAATGGGGTCAATACCAAACTGCATAACTTGCACACCTAAAGTTCCTGCGTATCCATCCTCACCCATTTTCACTGCAAGTCCGAGGTTATTAATACCAATACCTGAACCCATTAACCACTCTGTACGAGCAAAAACTAATTCCGTTCGGTTTGTCATGCGATCCAATCCACC
>VMCP01000164.1 GCA_008081305.1 Bacteroidota bacterium
TATCTTTTTTCTAGGTCGCGCCAAAGCCCAAGTGTATAAGACCAATAACGGTGAGATACCCTTTGTGAGTAAAACAGATTTTAAAGAGTTCAAAGCAGTCAATAATAACGTTTCTGCGGCGGCTTCTTTTTTTGGCAAAGTTCAATTTAGAGTTCCCATCAACTCCTTTATTTTTAGATCGGCATTGATGCAAGAACATTTCCAAGAGAATTACATGGAATCTAGCACGTACCCAAACGCCTCGTTCAAAGGTTTGATTATCGAGCCTGAAAAGTTCAAGCTTTCTTCCAAATCTCAAAAGGTGAAGGTAAAAGGGATGTTAAATATTCATGGTGTTGATCACGAAGAGTTGGTCAACGGTACTATCCTAGAAACAAAAGATGGGGTAGTCCTCAAAGCCGATTTCTCTATCGAACTCGAAGATTATAACATTAATATCCCAAAAAACAACATCAACGATATTGCTGAAACTATAGAGATCAATGTTGATTGCCTCTTGATTAACAAGCCTAAGAAATAGGATTCGCTAACTGATGAGGTTCATAAGTTCTTATCTGTGTTTTTTTCTTGTCTTAGTCCTTGGGTTCTTTGGTTCATGTAAATATGATAAACGGGACGAGATATATGGTTCGAATCAATGTGATACAACGGTAATTTATTATGAAGATATCAGGCTGCAATTTGAGCAAGATTGTTTCGGATGTCACCTTGCAGGAAATGGCACAGGAGTCGAATTCTATGATCACACTTCATTAAAGAACTACGCCGAACAACGTAAATCACTTTTGATCGGTGTTACCAATCATACGTTGGGAAGTCCTATGCCTAAAGGGGGTGAGAAATGGTCTGAATGCCGAGTAAACAAATTGAAAGCATGGATTAATCAAGGCATGAAAAGAAGATGAGTTCTACCAATCTATTTGTGACTTTCCTTATGAGCATTGCAAGTTGGTTTTCACCCAATAAGCCAGTAGAGGATATTGAGTCAAAAAAACCAGATACAAAAGAAGAGTCATCCAACACTACAATAACCAATAAACCGCTTACCCAAACCCATATTCAGTCTAAATCATTAAGACTGATCACAGGTCATACAACCTCAACCCTGCCTAAGGGCACTTTTGAGCTAGCGATCCAACATCGTTTTGGAGCCTTAAGTTCTGGGGCTGAAAATCTATTTGGGCTAGATAATTTTAACAGTATAAGAGTTGGTTTTGATTATGGAATCTCTGACCAAATTACTGCTGGGTTCGGACGGAGTTCGCTTCAAAAAACATGGAATGCTTATAGTAAATGGAGATTTATTGGAAAGCCAGATTCAAAATTTAATGCTAGTTATATAGCAGATGTTGCGATTGATGGGAGACATAGTTCGAAATGGGGATTGGATCCATTCTTTTGGAGTCATCGATTGGCATATACACATCAATTGGCCCTGTCTTACGCTCCAACAAATACTACACTGATCGGTCTGACTCCGTCTTTGGTTCATCTTAATTTAGTGGAGAAGAGTAACTATTCCAATGACATTCCCGTTTTGGGTTTTTTTGCTCGTCAGCAAGTATCAAAGAAGCTAGCCTTAACGATTGAAGGGAGTACCTTGTTAAATGGAATTGTACCTACCCAAAGTAAGCAAAATCCAACACTAGGACTAGGATTTGAATACTACACGCCTCAGCATGTTTTTCAGGTAAATATCACAAATTCTCGATCGATGAATGAAAGGTATTTCTTAATTCAATCACCCAATTCTGTAGAAATAAAAGATTTCTGTTTAGGGTTTAATTTGATTAGAAGATGGTGAGCATAGTAAAGTATAGGAAATTACTGCTAAGTCTTGTTTTTCTTGGTTTTGGTAGCCATATACTATCCGCCCAAGATGAAGACTTTGATTTATTGGGTGATGATGTGACGCCGGTTCGCGAGGTGGGATATGCGTTTAAAACCAATCGAGTGATCAATCTTCAGAGTTTAGAATCCACGAGTCAAGGGGTGTTAGATTTTAAGATGTTTCATAGGTTCGGAGCCTGGAACTCAGGATTTTATGAGGGATTTGGTTTGGATCAGGCCACTGTTCGCTTTGGGTTTGATTATGGATTAACTAAAAGATGCCAGTTATCCATGGGTCGAAGTAATATAAACCAGAGTAAAAATGTGGATGCTTTGGTAAAGTATCGCTTTTTACAACAGAAAACAGAAGGAATGCCAATCTCATTATTGGGTGTCTTTGGAACGCAATACCTTTTGGGGTCTAGATTAGATTCTATTTTAACCAATCAACAGCGAGCATCTTATTTCGGTCAGTTAATCATTGGTAGTAAATTGAACGAAAACCTTAGTATACAATTGAGTCCTACGTTTTTGTATAACACGTCACATGCCGTTATTTCTGATCCTAATCGTCAAGCATCTCAACAATGGGCTCTTGGCATGGGAATGAGATATAAGATTTCAAAACGAAGTAGCATAAATGTGGAGTACATACCGGTTCTTACCGATAAAGGTGCGGTTCATAATTCATTTTCAGTGGGTATGGATCTTGAAACAGGCGGACATGTTTTTCAGTTTCAACTTACAAATAGTATGGGGTTAAATGAGGCCCAATTCATAAGCAATACGACGAATCAATGGAATAATGCTGGCATTAGACTAGGTTTTAATCTTTCACGAGTATTTACCATTGTGAAACCAAAAGAACTTTAAACCTATCAGGTTTGATTTTTGCATCAGGGGTTGGCACGGTTCAACCCTTTTTTTATAATGTCTGTATTGTGGGATATCCATAAAGATGAGGATTCCCTTCGATTTTGGTGATGATACAGGAGTAAGTTTTACTCATAGGTGTATCATTCCCGCGATATTCATAGCTTATTCGCAATAGGCTTTTCGGGTCCCAATATTTGATATCGCTTAACTTTAGAGCATGATGTAATATTTGGGTATCGATATTTAAGTTTTGATCGTTTGAAGTGTAGCGATAATCTATCTGTTGTAAAGCCTGATTAAATCCTTTTTGAAAAAGGGCAGAAACCAAATGCCTAGTTTCATGTTTTGGCTCAGTTAGGCTTGAATCAATGATTGAAATAAAGAGTAAGTCGTTCCTGTCAATGGGACCTAATTCTTTAATTATCGACTTGAATTCAATAAATCGGGGCTCTTCTGAACTTAAAGTTAATGTCATATGGCGTTGACTTTCCCAAAAAGATTTTCCTTCGTTTTTTGCCATAAATAATTCACCTCCTTGGTAGAATGTACGTACCGGACTTCTAGTTTGTTTTGGTATTAAATGGAGCCGAGTGTATAAGGCGGTGATAATCGACATATCTGTTCCTGAGTTGAGAACGAAGATATTCGTATCACTTGAAAAGCGGGTGATGCTATCAATAAAACGAGAGGTATATAGTTGCTCTTGCAGTAGTGTAACTGTAAAGGGTTTTTCCTTCAAGTGATATTGAAACACATCCGGTGGTCCATCGATAATAATCCCAGTATTTTTAGTTGGGGGATTTTGAGCAATTGTTTCAATCGGAAAATGATATTTATCAATTAGTGCCGTACTATAAAACCCTTTCTCAATGATGCCGCTGTAGCATAAAGAACTAACCCAAATAACCGCCCAAAGTCGCATAATGTAGGGTGGGGCAAATCGAAAAAAATTGGCAATACTGCCGATGAAGAATGGAAGTGCGAAATACATGACATTGTCATGCAAAACAGGCTTAGATAGTTTGGAATAGCTGAAACCAATGATGAAAACAAACGCCCAAACACCAAAAATGAAAATCGAATTTTGATAAGATTTTAGGGGCTTTTTCTTCCATAGTATCCATAGGATTTGAACCGTTAGGGCTAGGACTAACTCGAGTATGATCAAACGCGACTCGTTGAAAATATGAAAAAAGTGATTCCCAATAAATGATACATCAGGAGCACTCAGCCAGGTTAATCCACCTATTTTTAGTTGATCAAAAAAGACCCCAAGATGAGGTGAAAATAATAAAAATGATCCCCCCAAAATCAATAAGACCTCCTGATAGCTGGTTTTATGCATTTTTGTATCCAACGAAAGAATGAAGAATCCAGTTAATCCTGCGAAGTAGTGACTATACGCAGCCATCGCCAGGCCAATACTTGCAAGCAGTATTTTTAATGCGCGCTCCCGGCGAATTGTAAGGGAATAGGAGAATATAGAAAGCCAAAGAAACCCAACGGTATATGGACGTACCCATTGTCCCATCATTGATGGCCAGTACAAAAATAGAAGGCTCGAAGCGATAAAGAATGCGGGCTTAAAACCTAGTCTGCGGGTGAAATAGATATAATAAAAAACAATAGATAGCAGACTGATTAAGGTCCATAAAAACTTAAGGTTTTGAGTGCGTATCATGCCAGACTTTTGATTCACCCACAAGAAGGTTTGTACCAATGCAGGGTGACCGTCAATACGAACGCCATGATCAATATGGTCGCTGAAGGTTTCTGCATTTTCGGCACGGAAAATGGCACCCAATTCATCCGAATCAAAAGGTCGATCCGATAGAAACGTAAAACGAAAAATAACCGCTATAATAAGGGCTAGGAAAAATGGGCTATGGATCTTTATTGTTCGCTTTGCAAGAATCCTCATTTAGGTTTTTTGCTTTTCTTTTTGGGCAGAGGGGAAGAGAATATTATTGAGGATCAAGCGATATCCAGGGCTGTTTGGATGCAAGTTGAGATCCGTTGGCGGTTCTCCCACATGG
>VMCP01000112.1 GCA_008081305.1 Bacteroidota bacterium
AGTGCATCGCCATTAAAAACAGAGAAAAATCCAAATAAATGCGAGGCATTGTACACGATGGCCTCGTCTAAAATCATGAGGTTTTGATCAGGTCCTCCACCGCGCACGTATATACCACTTTGACCTTCTCCACCGGTTTGAACACCCGGCATCAATTGGATTACTTTTAACACATCTTTTTCACCCATCAATGCAGGGATTTTCTTAATTTGATTCACAGGGATGTCGATTCGGCTCATATCTACCTTATCGGCAACGGTATTCTTTTTAGATCTAATATCAACACCAGTCATCCTCTCAACCTTTCCTGTAGGTTTTAATTGGGCATTCTGTTCTCTGTTTCTCTGAGCATCCCAATGGAAGGAATCTATTTCAAATCCCGAAAGGGTTACATACACAATTTGTTTTTTAGAGGCAGGTATAGTAATGGAATAAAAACCGTATGTATTGGTAGTCGTTGAAGTCCCGTTGGGGTAAAGCGAAATCGTTGCATTGATGAAGGTTTCACCTGAAGTTTTATCGCTGATAAACCCAGATAGGGTTGCTTGTTTCTGCTGAGCCGTTAACGGCGAAAGAAACAAAAGAAACCCAACGAAGACGCTAGCTTTAGCCAACATCGGCTTGAATATAAGTTCCATATCGATGTAATAATGACCCTTTGGACGGGATTCTCCCCCAAAGATATACCAAATAAATTTCTGAAAAGAGCCTGTTTATGGGCAATTTGAATGCAAACGATAGAGATAGTAACCGCCTTTTTCTACCCAAGCTTTTTGACCATCGCATTCAAATTTTACACGACTTATCAATTTATTACCAAAATGAAGGTCCACCATCAAGGTATCGTTAATAAAAGTGTACGGATGAGTGGTTGGAAGTGCGTTTGTATCACCCGCTTCAAAAGTGCTATATAATGAATCACAATTGCCACCCGTACAATAATATGTGTAACGCAACCCACTATCGAAAATGTACATGGTGTTCAAGCTATTGTCTTTGTACGTCCATTTTCCTTCCATTTGATATGCAGGTTTTGGATCAGGACCGCCTCCATCGGTTTTACTACAACCAATGGCAACAAGCAATACTACTATTAGAGTAGGCAAAGAATATTTGGTCTTCATTTCAATGATAATTGGTCAACAAGATTAAACGGCAACAGGAGCTTTTATTCCCGGATGGGGGTCGTAACCCTCTAAGGTGAAGTCTTCAAAATCAAAGTCAAACAAATCGGTTACCTTAGGATTTAATTTCATCTTAGGGTAAGGCTTGGGCTCACGACTTAATTGTTTGTTCACTTGTTCCATGTGGTTCAAATAGATATGAGCATCACCAAAGGTATGAACAAAATCCCCGGGTTCCAAACCAGTTACCTGGGCCATCATCATGGTGAGTAGTGCGTAGCTAGCTATGTTAAAAGGGACGCCTAAAAACAAGTCCGCACTCCGCTGATAAAGCTGACAGCTTAACTTGCCATTG
The DNA here is from genome assembly GCA_008081305.1 of Bacteroidota bacterium. Taxonomy (GTDB): domain Bacteria; phylum Bacteroidota; class Bacteroidia; order NS11-12g; family UBA955; genus VMCP01. Next base: position 1,480 of record VMCP01000112.1, read on the forward strand.
GCCACATAAAACTGAAACATGGTATGGCAGGGCATCAATGCCATCTTTGAAATTTCACCCACGTTCCATGCATTCACCAAAATTCGTCTGGAATCAGGAGTGTTGCGAATCATGTCCAAGGCTTGTTGTATTTGATCGATTACTTGACCGTCTTTAGATTCCCAACAGCGCCATTGTTTTCCATAAACAGGCCCTAAATCACCGTTTTCGTCGGCCCATTCATCCCAAATGCTTACACCATTTTCCTTGAGGTATCCAATGTTCGTTTCACCTTTAAGGAACCATAGTAATTCGTAAATGATACTTTTCAAATGGACCTTTTTCGTTGTAATCAATGGGAAGTACTCGCCTAAATTGTAGCGCAACTGCCCACCAAAAACACTGATTGTCCCAGTTCCTGTCCTATCCTCTTTCTTTACTCCGGTGTCTAATACGTGTTTTAGGAATTCTTCGTAAGGATGTGAGTTTGTCATAATGGCGATGATTTAAACAAAGGTAAATAAACTCACCTATAACGTTTATTGAATTAGGGGGCCAAGATTAAACAGGTTTTCGGTTAAAAATGTCTTATTTTTGCGGATTCCAAAACAAGCAAAAATTATGGCCGAATTGATAACCATGCCGAAAATGAGTGACACCATGACTGAAGGTGTCATTGTTAAATGGAATGTGAAGGTAGGAGACGCTGTGAAAAGCGGCGATATCATCGCAGAGGTAGAAACCGATAAAGCGACCATGGATATGGAGATTTATTCCAAGGGGGTAGTTCTTCATCTGGCGATTAACGAGGGTGAAGCTGCAGCTATCGACGCACCTGTAGCTGTAATTGGAAAAGAGGGTGAAGATTATCAAGCGTTACTAGATGGTGCTGGAAATACAAGTCCTGCTGCTGAAGAAGCCGCAGCTGAATCCGCTCCTGTTGAAGAAGCGGTTACAATTGAAGCACCTGCACCTTCCACACCTGCACCTGCAGCAACAGATGCGAGGGTGAAGGCTAGTCCGCTTGCTAAGAAAATCGCTCAAGAAAAAGGAATAGACCTAAATAGCATTTCAGGAACTGGAGAAAACGGTCGAATCGTTAAGCGCGATTTAGAGAACGTTTCTTCAACTCCAGCGGCAGCATCCGTCTCAACGGCAGTATTCGGAGAGGAAAGTTTCACTGAGGTAAATGTTTCTCAAATGAGAAAAACCATTGCCGCACGTTTGGGTGAGTCTAAGTTCTCAGCGCCTCATTTCTACCTAACCGTAGAAATCAATATGGACAAAGCGGTTCAGGCACGTAAGCAAATGAATGAAATCAGCGATGTAAAAATATCAATGAATGATATTGTAGTTAAAGCATCTGCTGCTGCTCTACGCAAACACCCTGGTATCAACTCTAGCTGGTTGGGAACGAAAATCCGAACCAATCATCACATTCACATCGGTGTAGCCATGGCTGTAGAGGATGGGTTACTTGTTCCAGTGGTTCGTTTTGCCGACCATAAGCCGTTATCTGAAATTAGTAAAGAGGTAAAAGCATACGGAGCAAAAGCCAAAGAAAAGAAATTGCAACCGGAAGATTGGACAGGAAATACCTTTACAATCAGCAACTTAGGAATGTTTGGCATAGAAGAATTCACAGCCATTATCAATCCACCTGATGCTTGCATTCTAGCTGTAGGAACCGTTAAAGATGCCGTTGGCGTTGTAAACGGAGAAGTCAAACCCGTGAAAACAATGAAGGTCACATTAAGTTGTGACCATCGTGTAGTGGACGGCGCCATGGGAGCGGCCTTCCTTAAAACACTAAAAGAATACCTAGAAGAACCGGTGACCTTATTAGTATAATTAAAAGGCCACCCGAAAAGGTGGCCTTTTTTGTATATCAGCATGTGGAGAATAAAATTTAATCACGTACAAGACCTAAATGATGCACGTTTTGCGGCATCCGCGCTAGCAGAATGGGTTGGTTTCGCCATTGATGGGCCCAATGCCATTGCCATCGAACAAATCCAAGAAATCATTGGTTGGTGCAGCGGGCCAAAACTCATCCTAGAAGTGCATGAAGCCAGCATTGAACAGATTGAAACGTATATTAATATTCTCCCGGTTAATGGAATAGAATGTTCCAATCAACGGTTGAATGAGCTGAAAACAGCATTTTCTGACCTGACCGATTGGATTGTAACAGGAGAACCCAAAGAAAATGAATCCATCATCACGCATGATAGTGCTTGGGGCAATAGCAATCACCTCACGCGTATTGACTTAACAAAGCGTTCTTCAAAAGATCTACTTGAGCATAGGCCTGAGGGATTCAGTCTTGATTGTGAAAAAGAAATCGAATTAGGAAAAAAGGACTTGACACTTTGGCACGACTTATTTGAGGACTTAGAAATATTTTAACATGAAAAAAATTACGTATATCATCATTTTTGGTGCTGCAAGCATGTTTGGTTCCTGTGGATCAAATTCCGAGCCGGTAGAAGAATCCGTTATCGAACAACAAGACAGCATGGATGAAGCTAACCAAGACGATGCTTTTAGCGAACTCTTAGAGGAAGAATCTACTGAAAAGGATACGGCATCATGAGAATAGCTGTTGTTGGAGCAACCGGTTTAGTGGGTGGTAAAATGCTTCAAGTTCTTGAGGAAAAAAACTTCCAAGTTACCGAACTTTTCCCTGTTGCATCTGCCAAGAGTATTGGTAAAAAAGTGAACTACAGCGGAAAAGAGTACTCCGTGATTGGACTAGAAGATGCGGTATCCAAATCACCAGATATCGCCATTTTTTCGGCAGGTGGCTCAACCTCATTGGAATGGGCACCTAAATTCGCTGCTGTCGGAACCTATGTCATCGATAATTCCAGTGCTTGGCGAATGGATGAGCATGTACCCCTGGTAATTCCTGAGGTAAACCCAGATCATCTCACGAAAGAGGCAAAAATCATTGCTAATCCAAATTGCTCAACCATTCAAATGGTTTTGGCGTTAAAACCATTGCACGATTTATACAAAATCAGGCGTATCGTTGTTAGCACCTATCAATCTGTTACGGGTACAGGGCAACAAGCGGTAAAACAACTTTTTGATGAACGAGAAGGCCAAAATACTACTCCCGTGTACCCTCATAAAATCGACTTAAACGTACTCCCGCATATCGATGTTTTTTTGGAAGATGGTTACACCAAAGAGGAGCAAAAAATGATGCAGGAAACCAAAAAAATCATGGGGCTTCCTGGTTTAGGTATCACCGCTACAACCGTTAGAATTCCA
>VMCP01000022.1 GCA_008081305.1 Bacteroidota bacterium
TTAGGTTTCTTTTAAAAATTGTTTCTAGACCGGGCTCGTAAATGGTAATTTGTCCATTGGAAAGTTTATCAACCTTACTCTGATCGATATCCACACAAATCACTTCGTTACCTGTTTCTGCAAAACAAGTTCCACTAACTAAACCGACATATCCGGTTCCTACTACAGCAATTTTCATTTTATTGTATTAAAGAAATCTTTTATCTGATTGGTTATGTATTCTAATTCTTCTGTTGTTTTTTCAGAGCAAATAGGTAGACTTAATACTCTTTTTGACATTCGTTCTGCGTTTTTTAAAGGTATAGATTGACTATATGCTTTTTGATGGTGCAAAGGTAACGGATAATAAATCATTACCGACACGCCCTTCGACTTAAGAAAGTCTTGCAACTTATCGCGTAATTCTCCACTTTCACATTCAATGGTGTATTGATGAAATGTGCAATTCACTGATTTGTTGTGTCGAGGTAGTCTTAATTGTGATATTTCCGAGAGATTCTCATGATAAAAATGAGCTACTGAAATTCTGCGTTTTAACGTCTCGTTTAGGTATTTTAACTTTACCCTCAAAACAGCCGCTTGAATGGTATCTAACCTTGAGTTCAATCCAATAATTTCATGATAATAGCGTTTGTTTTGACCATGATTGGCTATCATTCTCGCTTTATCTGCAAGCTCCTTACTCTTGGTGAAGATTGCCCCACCATCACCATAACAACCCAAGTTCTTCGAAGGGAAAAAAGAGGTAATTCCTATGTCACCGATACAGCCGGTGTATCCTTGAATTATACCCTGATAATAAGTCCCTAAGCTCTGTGCAGCATCCTCAATTACCCGTAAATCGTGTCGGTCGGCAATTTCTTTGATACTGTCCATATCACAATGCGCCCCAAATAAATGTACCGCTGCAATCGCCTTTGTCTTTTCTGTTATAGCCGTCTCCAAAGCATCAACATCGAGCAAGTAATTCTCATTTATATCTACAAAAACTGGCTTAATTCCTAAGAGTAAAGCGGCTTCAGGAAGCGCAGCATATGCAAATGAGGGCATGATAACTTCATCGCCCCGCTCTAAACCTAAAGCCATCATTGCGATGGTTAATGCATCAGTTCCAGACCCACAAGATATTGCGTGAGGAACATTTAGGTAGGATTCTAAATCTTGTTCAAATGTTGCTACTTCGTCACCTTTAATAAAGGCGGCTTTATCAATAACCGATTGAATAGAAGATTCTATCTCTTCTTTATGCCGCAAATGCAAGGCATTGATATTCGCCATTTGAATGTTCAATACCCTACAAAAGTAAGAAAGATAACGATTTGAGAATGCTAGTTTTTAGTACGTTGCCGTAAAACTTCGTAAATGGAGATGCCTGCAGCAACCGAAACATTCAAGGATTCTACTCCTGATTTCATAATAGGAATAGACACCAAATCATCACACATTTTCATTGCATCATTGGAGATACCCGAATCTTCGCTACCCATGACTAATGCAACTGGCCCTTCAAAGGTTGCAGAATATAGATTTTGCTTAGCCTTTTCAGTAGCACCGTAAATTTGCAATCCTGAATTCTTTAGAAACTTCAAGGCATGATGTAGGCTATTGGTTCGGCTTACGGGAATTTTAAGTAAAGCCCCGGCGGAAGTTTTCAATGCATCTGGGCTTAAGGGTGCACTACCTAATTCAGGAACTAGTATACCATGAACTCCTGCACAGGAGGCGGTTCGCGCAATAGCTCCGAAATTTCTAACATCCGTCCCACCGTCCAAAACCAACACAAAAGGATCTTCACCCTTTTCAAAAGCATGTTGTACTATTTCTTCTAGGGAAACAAAATCTACTACCGATAATGAAATCACTACCCCTTGATGGTTTCCTCGTACCAAACTGTTAAGTTTTTCGCTTGGAACTTGCCTCCAAAGGATGCGATTGTCTCTAAAGAGTGTTAGTAATTCAGCAAGTTGACCTTGTAGTCTTCCTTCTTGAATCCAAACCTTATCAATGGTTTTACCGGATTCAATGGCCTCCCTTACCGGATGGATGCCATATAATAATGAAGTTGTCTTTTTCATGAAAAATCCCGCCGTTAAGGCGGGATGTAATTTTAAAATTTACCTATGCTCGCTGCTTGTTTCCTATATTCATCTGCGAGTGCTTTCTTACCCGCAGCATCTAACGACTTAATCATGCGTCGTAGAAGGTCTTCTGACACATATATCTCTCGCTGAGCAAAAGCCATTCCTTCTCCATCGTCTTCAAGCTCATTCACGAAGAAGTTATAATATTCAAGGTTTTCTTTTAGGCATTGATCCATCACTTTCTTCGCTCCTTTCTCATCTCCGAGACTCAACAGCGTTAATCCATAATCAACTCTGTACTCACGTCTCATAGGCATTACAGACTCAGGGATTTCCTTCATAACATGATTAAGAACCTCAACTCCACGCTTTCTGTAGACTTCAATAGAATCTGAGTAGACCGCAAAAAATTCTGCTGCATTTACGAAACCTTCTTCAGGAGAAACCATTTTGGTCAAATCACTACCTGCATTCAATTGTTTTTGGACTTGTTCTAGCACATTCACCTTTTGCACGTAGAATTTCGCTAACAATAATCCCATTTGCTGAATATCGTTTGGCACATAGGATGCTTTGTCATCTAAGAAGAAGTTTTCCTTCTCTTTCATCCCATAGTAACCATAATTCTTCACAATATTGGAGTACAACTTGTGCTGATTTACTCTCAAAGGTTGACGACTTGAAGACCCACCTCGAATTGGTACGAAACGATAAACCAATCCCTCTAATTCAAGATAATCATTCAATCCTTTGAAATCATAACCAGAAACAGAGGTAAAGTATATTGGGCGTTTCCAACCTTCTTTTGACATGGTAGACACCAAATCATACATCACCAAGTCTCCTTTGGTTAGATAATCGGCACCCACATTGATTGCGATTGAATCAACAATTAAATTCTGATAAACAGGATTTACTACTCCAGCTTTCAACACGGCTTCTTTGTTTACAGGTACAAACATCTTACCTCCATTCCAAACAACGTTGTCCGTTACACCACCTGCCGCTTCTCTTGCCGCTCTTAATTCTTTAACTACATCAGCCACCGGTCTTGGGTTTGGATATGCTTGTTTGTTCAAAGGAATTCCATATTCAAAGCTACCTGTTTGAAGATCCTCTTTTGTAACCGTTAACGGAAGTGGCATAGACTTACCCACGGTATCAATAAGTACGGAACTGTACCATTCAGTCGGCAATAGTGACTGGTTAATGATTCTCACGTCGGTTCTAATACCCTCGACATTTTGAGCATACCAAAGAGGATAGGTATCGTTATCTCCGTTACAGAATAAAATGGCATTTGGTTCGAGGTTTTCTAAGAAATTCTTGGCCATATCAATTCCAATATATCTACCTGAACGGTCGTGATCGTCCCAGTTCTCGGCAGCCATGTTAATTGGTACTAGAACAATACTTGCAACCACACTGATATAAGCAGCATTCTTACCTAGGTATTTCTTTAACAAGTCCGCCAATGAAATCACACCTAAGCCAACCCAAATACAGAATATTTGGAAGGAACCTACCACCGCATAATCACGTTCACGAGGTTCATATGGTGGCTGATTTGTGTATACAATGATGAGTAAACCAGTGAAAACGAACATGGTCATCACCAGCCAGAAATCATACTTGCGCTTTCCAAACTGGAATACCAAACCTAGTAATCCTAATATCAAAGGCAAGAAATAATAGGAGTTCTTTGCTTTTTGATTTTGATAGTACGTTGGCATATTGTCTACATCACCAACGATCATTTTATCGATAAATGGCACTCCGCTATACCAATTACCATCGAGTTGTGTATTTCCTGAAACCGCTTGTTGATCGTTAAATCGGCCAACAAAATTCCACATGAAATACCTCAAATACATATAACGAATTTGGTAGTTAAAGAAGTAAGTAAGGTTATTTCCAAACGATGGGATTTGATAATTCAAATAATTGAGTTGATTTCTTTCCTCAGAGGTCAATTGTCTTTGTTGGGATAATTGGTTCAATCGATCAATTTCATTTTGAACATCTTGCATCCCACCATAACTTCTAAATCCTCTTGCATCATTAGGCTTATTACTTTTACCCATACGCGGGAATAAAGTATTGAAGTCCTCCTTCACACCATCACCATATAAATCCACGGGATCGAATACTGGTTCGTAGTTCTCCCCACCTTTTTGGTATTTCTCTTTACCTTTAAAATAACGCTGACCCTTTTTATCGTAGCTTGTTTGAGGAGCGTTAAAGTAAGGACCATATGCTAATGGTCGATCACCATATTGTTCACGCGTAATGTACCCGTAAAACTTGTATGGATCCTCGGGATTATTCATATCGATGGCAGGATTAGCCATACTACGAATAATCACCATTGCGTATGAAGAGTATCCAAAAATCACAAATCCTATGCAAAGGAAAATGAGATTCAAATTATGCTTTCTCTCATCGTGGTAGCGCTTAACCAAGTAACTCACACCGGCATAAACCAATATTACTGCAGCAATTGCCCCGGAATAGAAAGGCAAACCCATGCCGTTCACAAACATGCGATCAAGCCTCGCCAATAACCAAGGGATTCCAGGATAGATTACCTTCATTACCACAGCAAGTGCGAAGGCGGATCCACCCAAGGCGTAAATAACCCCCTTGCGTG
>VMCP01000128.1 GCA_008081305.1 Bacteroidota bacterium
GTAAAAGCGTTTATATGGATTCTATTTATCCAGAAACGAGAAGTGATTACCGGTTTTATCCAACAAGAACGTGGCTCTGGGATAGTGTGCTAAATAAGCAATTTGACCGGCCTATTTTTGATGAAAAACGATTGTATTTGATGGGTTTATCGACGGGTGCTAGAGGATCGGTGTTATTAGGTATGGAACACCAAAATGAAGTGGGTGGAGTAATTGCTTTAAGTGGTGATTATGTGCCTAGTTTGGATACAAACGATGCGTTAATGATTAATACCATGGGTAGGTATTACCAATTTCAAAAACGTTGGGAAGAGGGTATGAATAGCACCTATAATTTGGATGGTATGCCTGACTTCCTATACATTGGTCATGGTCTTCAAGACGAGGTGGTTTCACCGATTCAATCTGAATCACTTTACGAACATACCTGGGTGTTGACCACCACTGAAAAACTGCATTACAAAATGCAAGACGGTGAACACAACTATGCATTTTGGAATACCTCCGGCATTGAAGGCTTGATGCTTCTCATGCAAGAAATACCTATCCCTTAATTCTTAATGATGAGCCTTTTTGTTTCACAAACGTCAGCATCGGTAATTCTGATCAGGTAGGTCCCTGTTTTAAATGCTTCCGTACCAATGTTTGTATTGCCCACAAAACGATTAAGATATACCCTTTTACCGGTTAAACTGAAGATTTCTAGTTTAACGTCGTGGTTGTTGGGAACGCTTATATTAAAATAATTATCTGCTGGGTTCGGGAAGATCTGAACCTTCGTATTTGTACTATTACTAATCGTGTTTTGTTGTTCTTTAAATTGGAAAGGCTCTATGTCCATTTTAACTGTTGAATAGAGTCGATATTCCCCTGGTTTAAGCGTTACATCCATCGATGTATTGGATACTTCTATACTATCGCCCGAGAACACTTCGTACCATGTACCGGAATTTTGAAAATACAAGGTGGTTGAATGCTCCTTGACATTGGTATTGGATATCGCATGAATTTTGTGATCGTCTTTTTGTATCCATGTTTTTTTCACGACCCCATACAGTTCTGCGTTAAAGTCATCGCTATGAAAAACATCGTATGAATTTCTAAGTTTCATTAGGGTACTGAATACCCAACGTAAATGTGCGCGGTTTCGATCTTGGAGATAATCCCACTTAATTGGTTTTTCGCCCGTTCTACCGTTGTAGTCAATGTTGTAATCGTACCCTAACTCTCCAAACTGCCATATCATTTTTGGTCCGGGTACAGTAAAGAAAATATTACTCGCCATCTCTACTCGTTTGAGCCCAGTGTTTAGGTCCTTAACAGAGTAGTTTCCATTTGAATTACCGTATTGTAGGTTCTTGTACATCAAGCGCTCTTCATCGTGGCTTTCCATGTATGAAACAAGGTTGGGCTCGCTCCAACCCCGGGATTTATAATTGCTTCCCCAAGACAGATCAGAAGTATAACCCATGGTAGCTTCATTGTATTCGTGGTTTGCATTTCCCCAAATAAGGAATCCTTCTTTGCTTAATATTTTTTCTTCGTCGTTGTCGGCGAAGTGTTCAAGTATGAGAACTGCATTTTTATCGTATTGACGGATTTCATCTTGAATACGTTTCCAAATATTGACCCTGGAGTTGTCAAGTTGTCCCCATGCTCCCGTGTTGCCTAAGGTGTTTTTCTGGGTGAAACCTTTTGATAAATCAAAGCGAAATCCATCAAATTGAAATTCAGTAAGCCAATGGTGTAGGACTTGTTGTACAAACTTAGCGGTAGAAGAACTCTCGTGGTTATAATCGTAACCAACGTTAAAGTCATGCTTAGCTACAGGGTTTAGCCATGGATTATCAGATGATGGTCGATTGTTATTTGCATCCCAATACATTCTGCAATGACTGCTTTGACCAAAAGCATGGTTCAGTACCATATCGAGGATTACGGCAATACCCTCACCGTGGCATATATCAATGAATTCTTTAAGTTGGTTTTCATTGCCATAGTATTTGTCAACAGCCATATGGAATGAGGGGTTGTACCCCCAACTGTTATTGGCTTCGAATTCTCCAATGGGCATTAATTCAATGGCATTTATACCCATGTTTTTAATGTAATTTAGGGTATCAATGAGTGTATTGTAATCTCGAGATGCAATAAAATCACGAATATGTAATTCGTAAATATTAAGTGCAGTTTGATTTTTAATCTCAAAGGCGCTGTTCTTCCAGGGATAAGCGGTTTTTCCAAGCGTAAATACGGATACAATACCGTTTGTTTTACCAGTTGGATAGGCGGGTAACTTTGGAAAGTTTTCACGGTTAATCCAAGCATCATTCCAAGGGTCGAGCACCAACTCCGCCAAAGGGTCAGCTACCTTTATCTTACCATCGATATTGTAAATGTAAGCATAGGATTTTTTCTGCAGTCCATTCACTTGTATCCACCAGGTGTTGCGGTCTGGTGTGAGGTTCATGGCATAATCATTACTCAGCTTCCAATCGTTGAAGTCGCCTTGAACATAAATAAAATCCTTTCGGGGTGCGTGAAGCAATAAAACGACCGAAGTATCCCCAATATAATTTACTCCATCTTTCAAATCACTGAATGGCAATGCGATAATGTTTGGGCTCGACGCTCTTACGACGATGTCGAGTGTATCTCGATGTTCAATACCAGCAGATTTTGCTATGGCCACGAATGTATAATCTCCTACATTTCTAGTACCAGCCGTATATTTAAGACTTGTACCTGTTGTGGTTTGAATTTCCTTGCCGTTTTCTTTTAGGGTAAGTGTTGCGTTTTGAGATGCAAGGATATCAAATGATATGGTTTCAGAAGGTAAATAAACACTAGGATTCTCTGATGGAGATTGAAACTTTACTTGTAATCCGGCCTGAGCTAATTCTACAAAAATATCTCCGCCTGATCCTGTTTTTCCTTCCTTTGAACCGTCTTTATTTCTAAAAACAAAGGCTAATCTCTTCACCGTATCTGAACTACTCAATCCGTAAAAATCATGGATTTTAATCTTCTTCTTATAGATATTGTTTCCTGAATAATTCATTCGGCGCGGGGCATCAGCGGTTCCCCAAACACCTTGAACGTTTTGCCAATCGGTAGGGCTATTACTCTTATTGGTGATAACACCTGTATGCATGTAAACCTCTTGGGAGCTTAGGTCCATTAAACCCTTGCTTCCTTTGGATGCATCGAAAATGATGGTAACTGAGTCGTGTTGAGTAGCGAATACAGGGTCTAGGGTGACTTGTGCATTTAGGCAAGAAAAAAATGCAACCGCGAGTGTAATGAATGCGTGTTTTTTCATGGTTTTTGATTCATATGGTGGGCCTCTCGACCCACCTTAAGAATTTAGAAGAAATTAAACGATCGGTTGCCCCATTGGAACAACCATTTAAACAAAATTATGAAACAATAAGTGTAAAAATGACACTTTCATTTGTTTTTTACGAGACTTACACAAAAATTGCATAATAATGTACAAGAAGTATTTCTCCAATTTATGCCTGGCAATGCTTGTTTCGTTTTGCGGAAAACAATTAGCATCACAACCTATAAAAACGACTCCAGTAAAATTAGAGCCACCATTTTGGTTTAGTGAAATGGGAAGCGATACCCTCCAAATATTGGTTCGAGGTGATCGTATGAATGAAGTTAAGGTGGAGATTAATTCTACAAATGCAAAACTTCTACAAGTCAAAGGATTGGGGCAAAACTATGCCTTATGTAAACTCAAAATTGATCAGAATTTTGTGGGTAAAATCCCATTCTATTTTCAACATGAGGGAGTTCGACAGCGTGTTAATTACAAGATCAAAAAGAAGCCTATTGGAATGTTAGAGGCCAAAGCCTCTGATGCCATGTACCTCATTATGCCAGATCGTTTTAACAATGCAGATTCTACCAATGATGTAGCTGCAGATTTGTTGGAAAAGCCTAATCGGAATGACCCGTTTGGCAGGCATGGTGGAGATATTAAAGGTATTGATGACCAATTGGGTTATATACAAAGTTTGGGTTTTAACAGCCTTTGGCTGACACCTGTTTGGGAGAATAACCAAGCCGACCAAAGTTACCATGGATATGCATGTACAGATCATTACAGAATAGATCCACGTTTTGGCACATTAGAGGAATATCAGAATATGTGTTACAAAGCCGAAAAAATGGGCATCAAAATGTACATAGATATGGTGTACAATCATATCGGATCAGAGCATCCTTTTTTCAAAGACCCCATTGATACCTCATGGTTTCATACCCATGGTAATTTTAAGCAAACAAATTTCCGATTATCAACCAATATGGATCCCTATGCATCCCAAAAAGATAAAGAGTTGGCTGAGAAGGGTTGGTTTGTAAAGGTGATGCCGGATTTGAATCAAAGCAACCCAGAGGTTTCGCTTTACCTAATTCAAAATACCTTATGGTGGATAGCAACTGCACGATTAAGCGGGGTGCGAGTGGATACATACCCTTATTCAGAAGCAGGTTTTTTAGAAAAACTTAACCGTCGTGTAAAACAAGTATTCCCCCATGCTTTCATTTTTGGCGAATGCTGGGATTATACCATTCCCTCTCTGGTGTATTATGCTCCGAATAAATTGGATGAGGATGTTTCGGGTAAACCGCAAAGTATCACGGACTTTTCGGTGAGTTTTGCGCTTCAAGAAGGTTTAAATGAG
>VMCP01000183.1 GCA_008081305.1 Bacteroidota bacterium
TAGATTTCTTGCAACAACGGCTTCAGCAATCATATCGGTAACACCTTCTCCCATCATGTGGCAACCGAGCCACTCTCCGTATTTCTTATCGAATATCACCTTAACAAATCCATCTTTGTGTCCGCTAGCACTTGCTTTACCGCTTGCAGAGAATGGGAATTTACCTACTCTAAGTTCGTAACCTTTTTCTTTGGCTTGCTCTTCTGTTAATCCTACAGAGGCCACTTCAGGATGGGTGTAAGTACAACCTGGGATATTACCATAGTTCAAGGCCTGTGGATGATGTCCACAAATAGCCTCAACACATATGATTCCTTCTGCAGATGCAACGTGTGCTAGGGCAGGACCTGGAACAATATCTCCGATTGCATAAACACCAGGAGCAGTGGTTTTGTAGAAATCGTCTACCACAATTTTCCCTTTATCATGCTTTATTCCCATTTCCTCAAGACCTAGGTTCTCAAGGTTGGTTTGAACACCAGCTGCACTTAGAACAATATCACACTCCTTAGTTTCGGTACCTTTTTTAGTTTTTATTGTAACTGTCGATTTTCCACCTTTGGATTCTACTTTCTCCACGCTGGAATTAGTCATGATTTCGATACCTTTCTTTTTATAGTTCATCATCATGGCTTTACTCACATCAGCATCTTCTACTGGCAGTATACGATCCATGAATTCAACGATGGTTACTTTGGTACCAATGGTGCTGTAGAAGTAAGCAAATTCCATCCCAATAGCACCAGATCCGATAACAATCATCTCTTTTGGTTGCTTTGGCAATACCATCGCATCGCGGTATCCAACAACATTTTTACCATCAATCGGAATATTTGGTAATTCGCGGCTTCTCGCACCTGTTGCTAAGATGATATGATCCGCTTCAACTGTTGAGGCTTTACCTTTGTCATCGGTTACATTTATTTTTCCTTTACCTGCAAGTTTACCTATTCCGTTAATGACTTCGATTTTGTTTTTCTTCATCAAAAAGGCAATACCCTTGCTCATCCCGTCAGCGACACCACGGCTACGCTTTACCATGCCGTCGAAATCAACTTTAGCATCTTTGATGCTGATTCCGTAGTCGTCTGAGTGATTGATATAATCAAAAACCTGTGCACTTTTTAAAAGTGCTTTTGTTGGGATACAACCCCAATTCAAACAGATTCCTCCTAAATTTTCGCGCTCGATGATCGCTACTTTTTTTCCTAGTTGTGAGGCGCGGATGGCTGCAACATAACCGCCAGGACCGCTACCAATGATTGCTATATCAAATTTCATGGTTTATGATTGCTGCGAAGATAAAGAATATAGATAAAGGTTGAAAACTACAATGGAGCACATTATTTACACTCAAACGCTATCATTTGGGTATTTTCAGAATTAGGACCCACATGGATTCTGTAACTGCCTGCTTCCCATTTCCACACGCCATTCTCATCATAGTAACCAAAGTCTTTCACAGGGATACTAAAGTTGAACCTTTCCGAACTCTCCGCAAGTATCATTCGTTTTTCAAATCGTATGAGTTGTTTAACCGGTCTAGTCATGGAGGCAATTTCATCTGAGAAATACACCTGCACCGTTTCTTTACCCGAAACTTTCGACGAGTTTTCAACCTTGAATTCTAAGTAAAGCGTATCGTTTTTAAGTTGAATTTTCGGCTTGCCATATTGGAAATCCGCGTAACTTAATCCGTAGCCAAATGGGAATTGAGGTTCATTCGGTTGGTCCAAGTACTTAGTGGTGTATTTTTGGTCTTGTTCAAAAGGCCTTCCTGTTTTTCTATGGTTATAATAGATCGGAATTTGGCCCTCGTTTCTAGGGAAGGTCATGGTGATTTTACCGCTGGGATTATTTTTACCTAATAGGGTTGAAATAATGGCATTCCCTCCTTCTGTTCCAGGAAACCAACACTCTAAAACGGCATCAGATAATTCAAGTACCTCGTTTAAAACCAACGGTCTTCCATTCATTAAAACAGTGACGATGGGGATGTTCAACTGACGTAAGGAACGCAATAAATTGATCTGCTCCTCCGGTAGTGATATTTGTGTCATGGATGCTGCCTCGCCACTCATACCAAAGGCTTCTCCTAATGCAACAACCAACACATCAGCTGTTCGGGCCACTTTCAGTGCATCATCAATTAATGTTTTTGGATCTTGATGTTCGGGAATTTGTCCGTCATGCTGATTGAGTTGCTCACGAATAAATTCGCGATCAATAAGATTACATCCAAGAGCATATCGCTTGTTTTTAATCGCACTGCCTGCCTCCCAAATACTAACCGCTTTTTTCCAATCACCAGCGCCGCTCCAATTACCAATGAGATCTCTTTTTCTCTTTATTTGTGGGCCAATAAATGCAATCTTTAAGTCTTGCTTCAGAGGTAAAACTTTATTCTTGTTTTTCAGTAAAACGAATGATTCTTCAGCGGCTTGTTTAGCAGCAGATCGGTGCTCTTTGGATAGGATTTCTTCTTGCCATTGATTATTAAGACCTCGGTACGGATCATCGAATAATCCCAATCGATATTTTGCGAGTAAAATATTCCTACAAGCCGTATTGATATCATTTTCAAGCTCGCTGTTTTCTCTAACTAACGCTTCAAGATATTTAAGATAAGATTCGCCCACCATATCCATTTCAGCACCCGCTCTTATGGCTTTATGTGCAACTTCCTTTTCAGTGCCTAAACCATGGTCAATCAATTCTTCTATGGCGGTGTAATCTGTTACAACCATTCCATCGAACGACCATTTTTTACGCAGTAATTCCTTCAGCAAGAAAGTATTACATGTAGATGGTACTCCGTTCACGTCATTGAAGGCTGTCATGATCGACCCCACACCACTTTGCACTGCTGCCCGATAAGGAGGCAAGTAATCATTCTCCATTTTGTATCGGCTCATGTCTACGGTATTGTAATCTCTACCTCCATCAGGGGCGCCATAAAGCGCAAAATGCTTCACACAAGCCATAAGGTTTCTTGCGTTTGTTAAGTCACCACCCTGGTATCCATCTACCATGGCTTGCGCAACCATTGATCCTAAATATGGGTCTTCACCGGCACACTCTGATACGCGCCCCCAACGTGGGTCTCTACTGATATCTACCATGGGAGAGAATGTCCAGTTTAAACCATCTGCTGTTGATTCTTTAGCTGCTACTCTTGCAGTATGTTGGATCAACTCTGTGTTCCAAGTACTCGACAAACCCAGTGGAATAGGGAATATGGTGCGATGTCCATGAATTACATCATAACCCAATAATAGAGGGATCCCAAGACGGGTGTTTTTCACCGCTTTTTCCTGTAACTTCCTTACGGCGTTGGGGGTGTAGGTATTAAATACTCCACCTACCCAACCACTGTCAATTTTAGCCTCAACACCCTCAGATAAAATGGGTCCAGTCACATCAAAGCCAATGGATGGCAGATTAAGTTGGCCAATTTTTTCCTTGAGGGTCATTTTATCCATTAACTCACTCACGAACTTCACTGCTTCTTCAGAAGTTTGAAGTTTATGTTTTGGCGCAAGCCAACTTGGGCCATTGAAGGATTGAGTTTGGGCTTTTAGGTTAAAGCTCAGGATTAAAAATAAAAGACAGATGGTATTTCTAAGGTTCATGGATTAATTCAAATAGGGTGCTTTAAAATTTAATGTTTTCATACCGTTGATGACATCGGTATTAGAGGTAAACAATTTCCATAGCAGTTGGGTTCTATAGTTTTCAATCATTACAACTATAGGGCCTTGGTCAATGGCTAGAAATGAACTCGCGGTCCATACTTCACCAGGACAAAAGGCATCTACAAAACCGTATTTTTTCCAGAGGAGATCTCCCATAGTGTAATAAAAGAATTTAAGTGCCTTTGTAGATTCTTCTGGAGTGTATGGGAACGCTGACAAAGCGGCCGTTGGCGTAATAACGCCTTTGTCGTTTGTGGGCGAGTGCGCAGAGTATCCCCAAGGGTTATCACTTGCAGTAAGTCCCCACATAGAATCCGAATAACCCGCTTGATTTTTCGGATTTGCTTTACAATAAGCGTGGTTTATTCTGGAGTGATTTTGATTCTGTTTCCAGTAATCGGCATAATCATCGCTCAGGTTACGGGGGTCTATCCCCAAGAATGAATAATGTGAAAAGAACAATGGACCACCCAAGTCTTCTCCCAATGGTAAGTTAAAACCATAGAAGGATTTTCCATTCTTTAATCCACCATTTCGAGCCCAACCATTGTGATATACTTGATCGCTCACGGGGTGTGTTGGCGATGATGCCGCTAAAACGTGGGTGATTAAGCATTCGTTCCAACCGCGGATTGGCATATTCATGGCCCAACCTTTATCTGGGCTCCAATGCCAATAAAGCTGATTTTCTTGGCCGTTTTTGGTGTACCAATTCCAATCTACTCTATGCCAAATAGAATCGATGGTGTTTCGTAATAAAACCTCTTCTTCATTGGTGCCATCAAAGTATTCTTTTGCACTCAATAGTCCCATGATAAGAAACGAGGTTTCTACCAAGTCGCCACCATTATCATTTGCTGAAAAAGGGCGAACCTTTCCGGTAGTACCATTCAGCCAATGGGAAAAAGCACCATGAAATACATCGTCTTTGTTCCATAAAAAGTCAGACATGGTATTCAGGTGTTGCACGTATT
>VMCP01000077.1 GCA_008081305.1 Bacteroidota bacterium
ATTGTTGCATCTTTTCTATAAAATTTTCAAACTCAGCAGCTTTGCCCTTGGCAAAATAGGCATGGCTCAACTGCATTGCCTTTTTTGTATTAAGATTGGGCAGAGAGGATGCCAAGTTTAAGATATCTCTATACAAATTAAGAGAGTTAGAATTTAGTAGTCGGCAGGCAACGCCTGCGGACCCATTAGATAAAATGGAAAGTGAAGCTTCTTCTGCTGGATCTATTTCCCGACCAGTAGCGGTAACAACTGCTCTCAGGTCATGTTGACTTAGGGCCGAGAATAATAATTTTTGGCACCTTGATTGCAAGGTAGGCAGCAAGAGATTTGGTTGGTGAGATATCAATAAGAATAAAGTATTTTTAGGTGGTTCCTCGAGTAATTTTAGCAGTGCGTTACATGAATTTGAGTTTAAATCATCTGCGGTATCAATTATGATTACCCTTCTACCTCCGTCAGCAATTGAAAGTGAGCAGTAAGATTGTAAATTACGAATATCATCGATAGAAATATTTTTGAAAAACGCTTTCCGTTTTTCATTATACCCCTTTCTAACAACATAAATTCTTTGTTCTGATCCTGAGATGATCCGGGTTAAGGTACCTCCATCTTGCGGTGCCAAAATAGAGTCAATATTTGAGCTATTAAGGTCTACTTTAATATCATCTGGCTCTTGATTTGTGGTTAATAAAAACTTTGCTATCATCCACGCAAAAGTAGCTTTTCCTACTCCCTTATCACCTGCTAATAGCCAACACTGCGGGAGTCTATCACTAATGTAAGAATTTAAGAAGTAATGCTTTTGGGTACTGTGGCCAATTAACTTTTTCGCTAGTTTTGGGTGTGGGACGCCAACTATTTTATCGGAGAGAGGGTTGTCTTCTTCATCAGTCATAAATCAACCAGTTTCATGAAGTAGTTTGCTTATAGTTTGTGAAACTTCCGCCTCACTTCTATTTCCGTCTACCACCATAAAGCGTTTAGGAAATTCATTTGCTAAATTTAAAAAGCCTTCTCTGAGTTTAATTTGCATTTCTAATCCGAACTCCTCAAATCTGGCTTCGGTGTTTGACCGTTCAAGTGCTCTTGTAAGGCCTATGTTAGGGTCCAAATCAATTAAGAAAGTGATATCCGGTTGACGGGGTATCATGGCTTCGTCAAGCTGATCCACTAGGTCTCTTAGATCACCACGCGTAACGCCTTGGTAAACCCTTGTTGAGTCTGCAAAACGATCACAAATAACAGTTGTTCCACTTTGAAGTGCAGGTAAAATGGTTCGTTCCAAATGATCACGCCTAGCAGCGGTGAATAGTAATATTTCAGTTTCTGCTGACCATCTATCTGGATTACCTGTAAGCAGCAAATTACGAATTTCTTCAGCCCCTTCGGAGCCACCAGGTTCTCTTGTGAGCAAAACTTTGTTTCCACAAGCGGTAAGTTCGGTACTTAGTATTTTTGCTTGAGTAGATTTTCCACATCCATCTATTCCCTCAAAGCTTATAAATTTACCACTCAAATTCAAAATGCCGCCTCGGGGTTTTGACTAATTGAACGAAGAACAAATTTAGCAGCGGAAAGAACTTTTTCCTTGAATCCACCGGAACCTACATTCTCAGCTGCTAGCAATGGAATTTCAAAAGTTGGTAAATTAGGTCTTGAAATAACTAAATTTCCAATAATAGCACCCTTAGTTACTGGCGCCTTTATCGGGGTTGTAATCCGTGCTGTAAAATTGATGTCCTCGTTATCAAATACTGGAACTAAAATATCTAAATCATCGGCAAGCGCTAATCCGATCTGTGGGGTGTCACCATTCCAAACTGGCGCAAACCCAATTACATCATTCATTTTTCCATATTTTTTTTCCGTAAACTGCCTAAATGCCCAGTTTACTATTGCCTCGGCTTCATCGGCTCGTACACTTTGACTCCTCAATCCGGTAATGACAAAAATTACTCTTCTGTCCTCCTGCAACGCAGATCCAACTAGCCCGTATCCTGCCTCGCTAGTATGACCTGTCTTTAATCCATCTGCCCCAATCCCTAAACCCAACAGAGGATTTCGGTTTCGTGTATTAGCAGCCGCTCTCCCATCAAATTCAAATATGTCTTCAGCAAACATTGAGTAATACTCTGGGAAATCACTTATTATTCTATTCGCCAGTATAGCAAGATCTTTAACGCTCATTTTGTGTTCAGGGTGTGGCCATCCATTCGAGTTTGCAAATACAGAGTTTAACATTCCCATTTTTTTTGCTCGTCGGGTCATTAAATCAGCAAAGCCTTTTTCAGTACCATCTGGGGAAAGAGCTTCAGCCAAAACGACGCAGGCATCATTACCGGACAAAACAATAATACCGCGAAGTAAGTCCTCTACAGTGACTCTATCACTAGTATTCAAGAACATAGTTGATCCACGATATTTTACTGCTGCATCTGAAACAGGAAGTTTTTCAGTAAGTTCTAATCTTCCTTGGTTGATGTATTCAAAAGCCATATAAAGAGTCATTAATTTTGACATTGATGCTGGAGGTAATGGTTGATCGGCATTTTTCTCTAGAAGTACTGTTCCGGTAGTTTGATCCAGAATAAAGGCAGCCTTTGCCGAGGTTTCAAAGGAAAGCACCTTGCTCGTTGACAAAAATATAAGTGATAACAAGATTGTGATTGAAAAATTAAAAACAGATAAAAATTTATTTTGATACAGCATAAGCATCACCAAAACCAACGGCTTTAACTTTTTGTAAAAGTGTGGATCGTTCATTCATGTCAACCGCAGGACCGACAATAACTCTCCAAAAAGTCTTATTTCGACTCGTTTGTTCTTTGACGGTTGGCTGAATATTAAGTTGGTTCATAACTTCGGCAGTGTTTCGAGCATTTTGCTCAATACTGAAAATACCAACCTGTATATAGGGTTTTGATAACGCAATATTTTCACTTCCACTTTTTTGTGCGGAAGCAACCGTCGCTTCTGAACTTTTAACATCCAATTTATTTTTAATTGATTTCACCGTTTTGAGAGCTCTAAGGGCAGTCACAGTCACAATGCGATTTTCGTTTGCGTCTACGCCCAAAGAAGCAGCCGCTTCCGATGATAAAAGCATCCTTTTTTCATTCTCGTCACCGCTTCTATTGAAAATTGCACCAATCACTGACTTACCACCATACTTATCTTTTATTAAAACCCTAGTTGCCTGATCGACGTTTGGATGGGTTATCCAGACGCCGCCTAGTGAAGATTGACCATCCCAATACGCTAAACCCTCAGCATTAAAAATCTCGGGAGCCTCAACATCGTTTTCTTTAAATTCAATCCCAAGGGGTTTTGATAAAGTGCCAACCGTTTCATTATTTGCGGACTGGCATCCAACTAGTAAAAAACAACCTAAAGAGAACAGAACCAAAATTTTTGATGAGTACATTTTGATAACCCTAATGAAGTATTATGCGAAGGTTATAACCCTTTAGGTTCAAGGTGAAAAGGTGTTGCAGCGATGTATTAGTAAAGAACTTTATCTTTGTACTTTAAGAATCAAAAAATTTTCGATAATTGGACCGGTGACGGAGGAGTGGCAGAGTGGTTGAATGCACCGGTCTTGAAAACCGACGTGGGTTAACGCCCACCGTGGGTTCGAATCCCACCTCCTCCGCCATCTTTCAAATTTGAAGAACCCTACTTTTCCAAAATTTGAGTAGATCGTTGAGCAAGTAGCCATGTTATTTAATCTGGGAAAAAGTATATAAATAAATGTTCAATTCCGTAAAAAAGTTCGAGACCGAACTTAATGATCTAACTATTCCAAATAGAAATTTTCATGAACTTGCTTTGGAGCGTCAAAGTATTTTGACTAAACCTAAAGGCTCGTTAGGGCGATTGGAGGAATTAGCATGTTTTATGGCAACGTGGCAAGAGACCGAGCGTCCAAAATCTGATAAAGCGCAGGTTCTGGTTTTCGCTGGAAATCATGGTGCATGTGATCAGGGAATAAATCCATTTCCTCAAGAAATTACTCTGCAAATGGTCGGAAATTTTAAAAAAGGTGGTGCCGCCATAAATCAGTTGGCCTTACAAAATGGTGCCGAATTGGATGTCATATTGTTGGCGGAAGGCAAGCAAACATCCGACTTTACAAAAGGGCCTGCTATGTCAGAAGAAGAGTGCCTTAATGCCATAAATGTTGGCGCAAATTCAGTTGATATCAACTCTGACATTATACTTGTTGGTGAAATGGGTATTGGAAATTCAACGATTTCTGCTGCTTTATGTCTCGCTAGTTTTGGTGGACACTCAAAAGATTGGGTTGGTGCTGGTACTGGATCCGATTTAGAGGGAATAGAATTGAAACGAAAGGTCGTTGACCTGGCGCATTCTGTAAATGCAGCAAATTTAGGTTCCTCTTTTGAAATATTATGTTCTTTGGGAGGGCGAGAGCAGGCCGCTATTTGTGGTGCACTGGTTGCTGCTAGGAAACATCGTATTCCAGTTCTGCTTGACGGATTTATAGCTTGTTCAGCAGTTGCACCACTCTCATCGCATGAAGGAATTTTTGATCATGTACTCGTTGCCCACAAAAGTGCTGAGCTCGGGCACACCTTGTTGTTGAAACATATAGACAAAGTTCCAATACTTGATCTCGACATGCGTCTGGGTGAGGGTACCGGATCA
>VMCP01000019.1 GCA_008081305.1 Bacteroidota bacterium
TTTGATACAAGCATCAACCGCACCCATTCCGGTACTGAAGCACAAACCATGATCCATTTTTTCAAGGGCTGCAATATTTTTCTGTAGAACATCCCTTGTGGGGTTTTGGGTTCTTGAATATTCGTATCCTTTGTGGTCTCCAGGTGCATTTTGCACATACGTACTCGTTTGAAAAATAGGCGTCATGATTGCTCCAGTGGAGGGATCTGGCTCTATTCCAGCGTGTAATGTTTTGGTTTCTATGTGTTTAATATCTTTCATGCGTTCAATGTTTTCAAAATTACTTCAGGATAGTGAGAATATTCCAATTGGTGAATCTGTTCGGCTATTTCATGGGCGGATTTTAATCCTACAATAGAAATAGATTTTTGAAATAGAATTTCTCCTTTATCATATTCGGCGTTCACTCGACGGATAGTGATCCCTGTTTCAGATTCTTGGTTTTTTAAAACTGCCTGATGAACAAAATCACCATACATGCCCTTACCTCCATATTTAGGTAACAGTGAGGGATGAATATTGATGATATTTTGAGGAAATGCTTGAATCCACGACTCGGGGATTTTTCGTAAATATCCAGCCAAAACAATGGCATCAATCTGCAGATCTAACAGTTCTTGAAGAATATCTTCGTTTTCAGAAGAGGCGTTAAAAACCCGAAAAGGGACTTCTAGGCGTTTCGCACGTTCTATGACTCCAGCAGAGGATTTATTGGTGTATATTTTTGCTACTCTGAGTTTTTCAGGATGGAGTAGATGTATAATGTTTTCGGCATTTGAGCCTGATCCAGATGCAAAAATGGCAACCGATTTTACCATCAACGATGATTTTTTCTGTGTGAGTAACCGCCCACTTTCAATCGCTGGCCGATACGAATCCTACTATTTCTTAGCCCATTAATACGCATTAATTGCTTTACCGATATACCGTATTTGTAAGATAAGTGGCTTAGAGTTTCACCTCTTCTAACTACATGGTAACGTCTTCCTGAGCTACCGTAGCGAACCCCTTTCATAGCATTGATTTCCTTTTTTGATAAAATCGCGTGGCTCACCAACGAATCATTATCTGAAATGAAACTCATGCTGTATTCGTAGGGTAGTAATACGGTTTTGTTTGTGGCGTATTGTGTATTTGGTTTGATTAACTCACAGTTTAAGCCCAAGAGTTTCTTTTTGTCATCTCCCGCAAGGTATTCACACATTTTATTGAAGTGTAAGCTGCTGTCTACTTTCGTGGGTACAAGATATTCTGTGGTTTGATTGTATTCATCTCTTCTGGCGTGTTCCGTGAAGTTTAATACATAAGCCATGGCGATGAACTTTGGTATGTAATTGCGTGTTTCCTTGGGAAGAAAACGCATGATCTCCCAGAAATTTTTATTTTCTCCGCCTGCTCTGCGTAAGGCTTTCTGTACATTTCCAGGGCCACAATTGTAGGACGCAATGGCTAAAAGCCAATCATCAAAAAGGCCGTAAGAATTCTTAAAATAATCACTTGCTTTTTGAGTTGAGGTGAGGATGCTTTTTCTCTCATCAATGGTGTAGTTGATTTTCATCCCCATGTTTTTACCGGTGTAGGGCATAAACTGCCAAAGGCCCGTAGCACCACACCAAGAAACGGCGTTAGGGTTCAGCGCACTTTCAATGATGGAAACGTATTTTAGTTCAGTTGGTAAATTGTTTTTATCGAGGATTTCCTCAAAAACAGGAAAATACAAACTCATCCTTTCGTGCATTCTATCGTAATATTCTGGACTTAAGCGTGAGAAGTATTTGATATTTTTTACCACGGTTTCATGGTAGTCGAAAGGGATGCTGCTTCCCAAGTGTTTCATTGCAGAGTTGAATGATTCTTCTGTTAAATCCTGTTCCCATTCATTTGTTGCAGGAATATGGGACGGAATTTCCGAATAAAGCGCCATGGTGAGGCTATCAATACGGTTGATATCATTGCGCTTCAGTTCTTCTCTCGCAGGAGCTTGAGCAAAACTTTGAAGTGTACATCCTAAAAAATATATAGCGATCGACGCGTGTTTAATCGCAGTTGAATTAATTCTCATTTTTGTTATACGCAATTTAATGAATACCGCTTGGATTAAACGGATTAAAACGAAATGTATTCTCTAGTTATTGTGGAAAAGGTTGATGTTTTGAAACATTGAAATGCGCCATTTGTGAACTAAATTGTACACTTTAAAGAAATGGCCCCTGAATTCATTGCACAAAAGAAACAAACTGAGGTTCAACCTCAAGCAAAGCTTTACAAGAAAGGTCTTCATCACGGCTCGATGAAAATAGGAATACCTAAAGAAGTGACTTTGCAAGAAAATCGTGTTCCTTTGACCCCTTCCTCCGTTGGCTATCTTACGGGATTAGGCTGTGAAATCATTCTACAGGCAGGGTGTGGAGAGAATGCCAATTTTCAAGACCACGAGTATAGCGAGAATGGCGGCCAAATCGTGCAAAGTGCTCAAGAGGTTTACGAAGCCGATACCATATTAAAAATCGATCCTCCGACCATAGAAGAGATTCAACTCATGAAAATGGGTTCGTTGTTAATCTCTGCCTTGCAAATCAATCAATTAGATGGTGTACTCCTCAAAGCCATGATGGATAAGAAAATTCATGGCGTGGCGTATGAGTTTATTGAGGATCAATCCGGAGCACTGCCTGTCATTCGAGCAATGAGTGAAATTGCGGGTACAGCTTCGATACTGTTAGCGGCAGAATATTTAAATAATACCCATATCGGGAAGGGAGAACTATTGGGAGGGTTTGCTGGTGTTCCTCCTACACAAGTAATGATTTTAGGAGCTGGTGCAGTGGGTGAGTATGCAACGAAATCCGCCATTGGACTTGGCGCAGATGTAAAGGTTTTTGATAATAACGTGTATCGACTGAGGCGATTACAAAAGTCTTTTGGAAGGGATTTTTACACCTCCACACTCAATCCCAAAGCCATTGAAAGCTCCATTCAAAGAGCAGATGTGGTTATCGGAGCCTACGCGGGTCGTCAACACCGCGCTCCAGTCATCATTTCTGAGGAGTTGGTGAGTAGAATGAAACCCAAAAGCGTCATCATCGATGTGGCCATTGATCGGGGTGGGAACTTTGAAACTTCAGAAGTGACATCTCATGAAAACCCCGTGTTTACCAATTACGATGTGATCCACTATTGTGTGCCCAATATTCCGTCAAGGGTAAGTAGAACGGCAAGCTACGCCTTAAGTAACTTATTTAGCCCGATGCTAGAGCAAATTCTCATAGATGGTGGAGTGAGCGATGCATTGAGGTCATCACAAGGGTTCAGACGAGGAACGTATTTATATAAAGGCGCCATTACCAACAAAGGGTTATCGCAACAGTTTGGGTCTAATTATAAAGATTTGGACTTAATGATGGGATTATTCAGTTAGTGATTCACTACCGATCCTGATTTGCTTGAAGTCCACTCCAAAAGGGTCAAAGTGTTCTTTTACTCGCTCGTGATGTGTATCGCTAATGAAAATCTGCCCAAATCTATCGGAGCATACCAACTCCATGAGTCGTTTAGAACGCTGTTCATCAATTTTTTCAAAAATATCGTCTAGCAAGAGTAGGGGTTTATCGCCCGTTTGTTTGGAGAGAAACTCGTATTGAGCCAATTTTAACGCAACCACGTATGATTTGATTTGACCTTGAGAACCGAATTTTTTCAAGGGCATTCCAGCCATTTCAAAAATCAAATCATCCTTGTGTGTTCCGGAGCTAGTGCGTTGTGCCGCTATATCTAAGGCGCGATTTTTTAGAAGTAAATCTTGAAAGGTCACGTCCGATATGGGCGAAAAATACTCAAAGGATACAGATGTGTCTTCTTCAGCTAGCTCTTTATGAATGCGTTGAAAATGAGGTAGAAAATCAGCAATAAACGAGGTGCGAACACGGTGTATTTCATGTCCGCTGAAAGCTAGTTTTTCATCAAAACCCTCTAATAAGAGTGGATCGACGGAGCGACCTTCACAACTTTTTAAATAGGCATTTCGCTGATCCAAGACCTTACGATATCGAATAAGCTCGGTTAAATACTCTTTATTGATTTGGCTAATGGTAAAGTCCATGAAGCGCCTCCGTTCCTCAGATCCCTCAAATACCAGGGATATATCATGAGGAGTGATAAAGACGGAGGGGAGAAATCCAATGTGGTCCACCAAACGAGTGTATGGCTTACCGTTTTTTTTGAAGGTCTTTTTCCTTTTCTCTCCAAAAACGCCGAGAAGTTCATATTCTTGGTCTTTGGTTACTTTTCCAAAAATGGAAGTCTCCGAACAGCCCAAACTAATGATTTGTTTGTCGCTCGGATTAAAATAGCTTTTGGTGTTGCCTAAGTAAAAGATGGCGTCAAGGATATTTGTTTTTCCTATTCCATTTGATCCTGTTATGGCATTAATTTTATCCCCGAAAGACAATGAAATATTTTCGTGGTTTTTGAATTGATATAACTTTAATTCCTTAACAATCACAGATAGCGAAATTACACCCTGCAAGAGTTAAACAAGGTAGGTGTGAGTAATTTGCTGACAATTAGCATTCAAACCTGAGTAGTGGTCGCTTTTTTTGGTAATTTTGAGCAATATATGAAAGTCAATAAAACCTTGGTAGCTATTCCTGTGATGATTAGCTTG
>VMCP01000073.1 GCA_008081305.1 Bacteroidota bacterium
TATCATGATTTTGAGTGGGGCCGGCCGGTGCGTGATGAGCAAAAAATGTTTGAATTTTTGACTTTAGAAACCTTTCAAGCGGGTTTAAGCTGGATTACAATTCTCAAAAAACGAGAGAATTTTCGAGAGGCATTTCACCAGTTCAATATCAAAAAAATAGCAGCGATGAATGAGCAGGATATCGATACATTAATGAATAATGTGGGCATTATACGAAACCGAAAAAAGATAGAAGCTGCCATACATAATGCGCGGATTCTTCTAAGACTTCATCAAAAGGGAACTACGTTGGTAGATACATTATGGGCTTATATGGATAATACGCCACTGGACAATCAGAGAAAGCACCTCGGGGAGGTTCCAGCGCTTACACCTTTAGCTACTCAAATATCAAAAGACCTCAAAGCAATTGGATTTAAGTTTTTGGGACCCACGACCACCTATGCCCACATGCAAGCATGCGGAATGGTCAATGATCACCTAGTCTCATGCCCATTTCACAAAGATTGTCTAGAGTAAGTTTTTCTTGGACTTAACCGCAACAAAATCCTTTAAGTAAAAGGGCTCAAAATAAGCGACGTCTTCTTCATTCATCCCTCCTGCACTGAAGAGTTGATTCATGAATAAAGCATTTGGAAAACTGTTTTGGCTATAGGTCCAATGAGAACTTCCATGTAACTCTTTAACCTTTTGTGCGGCATCACCAATTACAAGAACTTCTTTTTCCCTCCATTCTGGCCAAGAATCTGTATGCACCACTTCAGCATGTTCTATACCAATGGCAACAAAAGAAGTCCCTTCTCTTTTCCACTTCAAGGCATAAACCTCATCCCTGCGAGCATCTAAAACAGACAAGACAAAATCTTTGTGAATTGCATTGAAGTCAAAACAACCCAAAGTTGGCATGCTGTATAATTTTTTTCTTGAAGCAAAACATATTCCCTTGGCAGCACTTACACCAATACGAAGACCTGTATATGAACCCGGACCTTTCCCGACACAAACCCCAGAAAGTTCTTCAAAAGAAAGGTTGGCCTCATCCATGATTTCTTTGATGAAACCATGCAAACGCTCTCCGTGTATATATTTATCGGAAAATTGAGAACGATGCGCTATGCAAACACCTTTTGAAACTAGGGCAACACTACAATTCTTCGTTGCCGTTTCAATGCATAGGATCATTTTTTTTCTTGAAGTTTAATGCTTGAACCCTTCTTTAGCTGGCGAGACACCGCACTATAAGGACCAATGACAATTTCCGTGCTGTCAGCTACACCTTCCAAGATGATGAATTCATCATCTTGTATGCCACTTTTAACAACGTTGACATCCACTTTTTCCCCTACTGGAATAAATACCACTTCAAAACTTTTGTCTTGTTCATCACTATTCCCATAGGCCCTTGCTGTTGCAGAGGTATCTTCTCGTACTGCTACCGCCTGTATAGGAGCAACAAGGGCATTTTTTACCTTATTAGTGATGATTTCAACTGTTGCTGTCATCCCGGGTCTAAACGGGTTCGCCCCGTACTTTTCTTCTAAATGAGCGTAGCTTTCATTAAGGATTCTAATTTTTACTTCAAAATTGGTTACTTGATCGGCAGAAGCACCCATAGCCAAATTTGCACTGTTCGCGATCTCACTTACAGCACCCTCAAATTTTTCACCTAAGAACGCATCTAACTCAATAAGTGCTGTATCGCCGAGCATAAGCTTTACGATATCATTTTCATTCACTTCAACCAATACTTCCATGGTATCCAATTCTGCGATTCGCAGCATCTCAGTACCGGTCATGGTTGCTGTACCTACTACGCGTTCACCAAGCTCAACATTAAGTTGAGTTACCGTACCAGAAATTGGGGCAATAATAGAAGTGCGTTTCAAATTTTTGTATGCCTCATCCAAATTTGCTTCTGCACTTTGCAAATTGTATTGAGCGCTTTCTTTCTGTAATTCTGCAACGGTGATAGCACGCTGTGCCGCATCATATTCTTGTTGAGATATGGCTCCCTTTTCGAAAAGAACTTTATTGCGCTCCCAAAGCTTATTCGCTTCGATTAAACTCGCCTTGCTTTGGGCAACTGTTGCCTTAGCGCTATTAACAGCAGCTCTTGACCTAGTAATTGCACTTTCGTACAAATCCTGATTAATCTTGACCAGCAGAGCACCTTCTTCCACATATTGACCATCAACAACATGTACTTCAATAATCTCACCACTGACTTCAGGACTCATTTTTACTTCAACCTCAGGCTGAATCTTTCCGCTTGCTGTCACAGACTCCACAACCGTCCTTTTATGTATGTAGCCAGTGGTTACTTCAATTGCGCTAGAATTGCTGTCAATCCAACCTTGTTTTTTCGCAACAATGGCGAGTATCACAAGTATTATTACTGGTAAGACTATTTTATAATTGATTTTCATGTGTAGTTTAGGTTAAAGGGATATTTGGTTGAACAGATAAAACTCAAGGACCTTTACCTTGAAGAGGTAGTCAAATTTAGTTTGAATTTCTTGACTCTTTGCCGCTAAGTATTGGTTCTTAGATAAACCTAAATCAAAAGCACTAATAACTCCTTCATCAAAATTGAGCTGGGCATTATTCAAAGCCAATTCCGATGCCTGTGCAGACGCATTTGCTGCATTAAATAGGGCCAACGAATTTTTCGCATCTACTAATGCCCTTTCTATGGTTTGGCGCACAGCTAGTTCGCTAGCTTTCTTATCTAGGGAAGCATTATTTTCTTGAATTTTAGCCCGTTGAACCGCAGCATGAGTAGCTCCCCCATTAAATAGTGGAACTTGAAAACCAAAGCCAATGAATTGATTCCAGTTATCTGAAAGTTGATTACCAACCGTATACTTAATTTGAGAATTCGGATCAGGGACATTAATTACCTGAGGAATCTGTTCAATATTACCGGTTAAAGGATCTTCAACTAATGTATAGGTTGTTAATTCCACAAAGTCCGTGAAATAAGGTAAGCCTTGTACATAATTTGAATTCAATTGTGCTAGAAAAAATAGGTTTGGGTACCTCGCAGAATTGGCCAGTTTGATGCCATATTGAGCACTTTCCAAGTTAGCTTCAGCAGCTCTAACAGCCGGTTGATTTTGGACGGCCTGATTTTTCAAATCATCCCTACCGTAATCATTAAGGCTCAATTGATTGAGATTAACTTCCGGTACTTCAATATCAAAAGACTCAAAATCTGTTTCAAGCTGTAAAATTTGAAATAACTGCAACTTACTTAGTAGAACCGCATTAACCGCACTTGTCAAATTCCCTTCATCCCCTTTTGTTTGAGCGACACTTTGGAGATAATTGTCTTTAGAAATGGCACCGTTTTCAAAAAGAATCTGCGTACGTTCCAAACTTTTCAAAGAGGTATTTAACTGGCCTTGGGCAACGGATTCAAGTTGAAGATTTACTATAATCTGTAGGTAAGCAGAAGCAATATTCAAAAATGTATTATTCTTAACCTCTTCTAATTGATAGAGAGCAGCCACACTATTCAATCTGGATTGCTGTAATTGATAAATATTTCTACCTCCTGAAAGCAACGTCCAATTTCCAGATGCCGTTGTACTTAGCGTTTGTCTTGAACCGGGTTGACGAGTATTGGTTATCGGATCAATGGTCAATCCAAAATTCCAATAATAACCTCCATTTATGTTCGCTGTTGGTAAAAACGCTAGCTTACTTTGCCATTGAGCAAGGTCCGCATTGGCAAGAGCATTATAGCCTCTTTGGATATCTATATTGTTTTCCCGAGCATGCTCTATACATCTATTTAATGACCACTTCTCTTGGGCATTTAGTATAGAACTCATTATTAAAAATGAGCAAACAATTAGACTAGATTTCTTCATTGGTACTACTGTAGGTTTAGTGGTACTTCGAAGATAGGATATTTAGTTGGCTTTTCGGGCTCGATACAATCTATAAGCTATGCCGCCAATAATGAGATACGGAAAGATCATCAAATATAAAATCCCATAATTGAGCCCTGGTCCAAATCCACCTCCATTGGCACTCTCCGCTACCGCCTTGCACATACTACACTGAGCAAAGCCCACAAACGGCATGAGTATCAGTAATACGATCAACCCCAAATGCCTCATCAGTAATAGGGTTGCATGAACAGATATACGAGTACTCCAGTGAAACTCACATATAGCCATATAGGAAAGGAGAATTTTGTGATTTTTTTATGTTTCTCAATATTATTGGTCCAACCTCTAAATATGCTTAGCAGTGCCAAGGGTATGACCGGAACGCTCAGAATGATATGAGATATGAGAATAAAAAAGTATACGCTTCTAATTACCCCTTCACCTAAAAATTTAGCACTAGGATGGGTAGTATGATAGACAATGTATGAAATCAAAAAAATAGAACTTAGAAGTAATGCTAGAAGCATGAAGGTTCTATGTATGATTACTTTCTTACTCTTTATGGCAAAAACAGCAAGAATGAGAAATACGAACGTCATTCCATTGAGAACAGCGTGGACCAGTGGTAATGTGCTGACAGCATTATTTTCTATCAATCCCAGACTCACCTTCCATTTACCTGGCATGAACATCATAAGCGCCACTGCCGCAGGAACAACAGCACTAACGATATAAATAAAATTTAGAACCTTCTTATTT
>VMCP01000122.1 GCA_008081305.1 Bacteroidota bacterium
ATCGTTAAACGCAACCAAGAAATGGTGATTGGCTTCTTCTTTTAAATCTAGATTGGAAAAGCTTAATCCTAAAGGCTTCCTCAACATCTCATCTCTTACGGCTAATCCTTGCAGATACAAAGTATCACCGTAAGTACAAATTTTGCAATTGATATGATTAACGTTTTGCACGATCCTGTGCTTCGCACACTGCCAAACCGACCATGTTGATGATTTCTCTTACCGTTGAACTATGATGTAAAATGTGAACCGTTTTATTCATTCCAAGTAGCACAGGTCCAATTGCCTCACTTGCTCCCATGGTTCTCAATAACTGATATGCCGCATTAGCACTATTAAGCGCTGGGAAAATAAAGGTATTGGCCTGATCATTACCCAACTTATTAAAGGGGTACAGCTCAAATCGTTGTTCACCGTCTAATGCAAATACAGGCTGCATTTCACCATCTACTTTGATATGAGGCTCCTCTTTGTGCAGGCGATCAATGACTCTTCGCATGGTTGTGGGGGACTTACCCGAATTAGAACCAAAATTCGAATATGAAATCAATGCGATCTTTGGCTCAATTTGGAAGTTTTTAACCCTCGAGTAAACGTTCTTCACCAAGCAAAACAGTTCTTCTTCATTTAACTCTACATTTACTGTAGTGTCAGCAAAGAATAACGGTCCATACTTACTCATCATGATGTGCATTCCTGAAACACGTTGTGTTTCTGAATTCATACCAATACTCGCCAAGGCTGGCTTAAGTGCAAGTGGATAGTTTCTAGATAAACCAGAAATAAAAACGTCCGCATCACCATTTTCAACCATCATTGATCCGAAATAGTTTCTATTTCGCATTTGATATTCTGCTTCGTACAAAGTGACTCCTCTCCTTCTTCTTTTTTCGAAAAACAACTTCCCATAGGCCGTACGTTTTTCATCTTCGCGTCTTGGATCAATAATGGTAACATCTGGGATTTGAATGTTATTCTCCTCCATCATTCTGTGAATGAGCTCTGGCTTACCCAATAAAATAGGTTCAGCGATAGCATCGTTTACACAACCTTGGGCTGCTCTTAGAATTCGCACGTTGTCAGCTTCAGCAAATACTACCTTTTTGGGATTTTTCTTCGCTTTAATCATCAAACGATTGACAAAATCGTTATCAATTCCCAAACGTTTTCTCAGTTCTTTCTCATAGGCATCCCAATTATTAATGGGTGCTTTTGCAACCCCACTTTCCATTGCTGCTTTCGCCACTGCAGGAGCAACTGTCGTAATCAAGCGTGGATCCATTGGTTTCGGAATGATATAAGTTGGCCCAAAACTCATATTACTTTCACCGTACGCCATCATTACAACTTCCGGAACAGGTTCATGAGCTAATGAAGCAATAGCTCGCACAGCCGCCAATTTCATGTCTTCGTTAATTTCGGTTGCCCTTACATCCAATGCTCCTCTAAAGATAAACGGGAACCCAAGTACATTATTGACTTGGTTAGGAAAGTCACTTCTACCTGTGGCCATGATGATATCAGGACGAGCTTCCATGGCTACATGATAATCTATTTCAGGTGTTGGATTTGCCATTGCGAACACGATAGGGTCTTTGGCCATCGTCTGTACCATTTCCGCAGTTAAAATATTTCCTTTGCTCAGGCCTACGAAAACATCTGCGTCAACCAATGCCTCGTCTAAAGTGTGTAAATCCTTTTCTGTAGCAAATTGCGACTTGTATTGATCCAAATTGCCCCGATCTTTTCGAATAACACCTTTAGAATCAAGCATGATGATATTTGATTTATCAACTCCCAAACCAACAAAGAGTTTTGTACAAGCTATTGCGCTAGCTCCTGCACCATTCACGACCATTTTAACTTTTGAAATGTCTTTTTTCACAATCTCAAGTGCATTTATAAGTCCGGCACCAGAGATAATGGCTGTTCCGTGCTGGTCATCATGCATAATGGGGATGTTTAATTCTTTCTTGAGTCGTTCTTCTATTTCAAAGCTTTCTGGAGCCTTGATATCCTCGAGATTTACACCTCCAAATGTGGGTTCTAGAGCTTTAACCGTTCGTATAAATTCCTCCGTGTTTTCACAATTTAATTCAATATCAAAAACATCAATATCCGCGAATAGCTTGAAAAGTACTCCTTTTCCTTCCATCACCGGCTTACTCGCTTCTGGGCCAATATTACCTAGACCTAAAACAGCGGTTCCATTTGAAATCACCGCAACCAAGTTGCCCTTAGCTGTATATTTATAGACATCCTCTGGATTTTCCGCAATTTTCTCGCATGGCTCAGCTACACCTGGTGAATAAGCCAACGCCAAATCAAACTGTGTACGTGTTGGTTTTGTGCTAATAACCTCAATTTTACCTGGCCTTCCTTCTGCATGATAGGACAAAGCATCAAAGTATTTCTTGTTCGCCATATATGGGCAAAGATATGCTATGAATTTGTGTGACCTAGGTCATGAATTCCACATTTATTCAGCATGTCAAAAATTTTAGTTTACCTTTTGTCTATTCATCGGATATAGAGATATGAACAAGCTAAAAATTCTGATTGTAACCGTCGTCATTACTTCGTTTGTAAGCTGGACCATTTCGTCCCAAAAAGTTGAGCATACAAATTTTGTATATCTATTGGATAGCAACGATGTAATTATGGACTCATTTATCTTAGATGCCTATGGAAATGCCACATTTGAATTAGATAAATCTGGCATCTACTTATTATCGAATCGACCTAATAATGGAAATTGGAAAAAAAAGGTTTTGCTTTCTTCAGGATTAAATCATCTAAAAATTGCTACACCTAATTACAAGGGGCGATTTTACAGAACAGAAAACGAGCTAATGGAAAGAGTTAAAGACTCAAGACCAATACCAACAATAGGAAAGGCTCCTGTGCTCGACATGATGAGTATAAAGGTTGACGAAGCAACCACAGATCATAGCCGCATGAAAAGGTCAATCGCGCCAGACATGATCATGGAAAAAGAAAAAAATGCAAAATCTGGCGTCATGACTGCCGGAAGATGGAGCGATCTAGAAAATTGGGAACAGTATCTCAAGACGTATAAAGATAACTCAGCGATAAAAGGGAAATGGGCTTCCAGCCTCGATAATAAACGCATTTCAGTTGAACTCAGGTATGATAATTCATCTGTAGCATCGGGAATTCCACTACGGATATTATCGATTGATGGTAAAATTGTATGGCAAAGCATTACCGACAATCGTGGTCTATGTGATTTTTGGATAGAACCATTCAACAAAACCGAACCACGTAAAAAAGCTAAATATCAATTGCAGTATAAAACTCCATCTTCGGTGGAAAGCTCAAAATGGATTGATCTTGGTAGAGTATCAGCAGGATTGGGCTCCGAATTATTTTCCATCAATAAAAAACCGACTTCCCCAGCTAAAGCAGTTGACATTGCATTCATCGTAGATGCCACCGGATCAATGGGCGATGAAATTAATTATCTGAAAGAGGAATTAATGGATGTGATGATCAATGCCCAATCAATGCTACCGTGTGCTGAAATCCGATTAGGC
The DNA here is from genome assembly GCA_008081305.1 of Bacteroidota bacterium. Classification (GTDB taxonomy): domain Bacteria; phylum Bacteroidota; class Bacteroidia; order NS11-12g; family UBA955; genus VMCP01. Next base: position 3,558 of record VMCP01000122.1, read on the forward strand.
ACTGTTTTTTATCGAGATAAGGGAGATAGCTATACCAGTAAATTCTCACCTTTCACCTCTCGTGTAGAGGATGCTATTGAATTCATTCAAGATCAACAAGCAGGAGGCGGTGGAGATTATCCAGAAGCGGTTGATGCAGGAATGTCAGATGGGTTATATCGTTTGAATTGGAGTCCAATAGCGCATGCAAAACTTGCCTTTTTAATCCTTGACGCCCCACCGCATGATGAAAAAAAGACCGAAATCGAGAAGCTTAGTAAAGAGTATGCCCTTAAAGGAATAAAGATTATTCCCATTGCAGCGAGTGGAATCAACAAACCAACAGAGTTTTTACTAAAACAACTAGCCATTCTAACAGGTGGTGAATATATCTATATCACCGATGATTCTGGTGTTGGCAATTCACACATCAAACCCAGTGGTGTTAAGAGCAATGTCGATTTACTAAAGAACCATTTAAAAGAAGTGATCGTTAAATACGCATCCGACTCAAAATGTGAATCTAATGATCAACAAAATAAACCAGACCCAAGAACCATCATTTTTGGAGACGATCAAATATTGGTTCAAAGCTTTCCCAACCCAGCTTTTGATTATATCGATATTCACAGCAATATCAACATCAAAAAAGTCAGTATTTTCTGTGTTGGAGGAAAACTAATGAAACAATGGAACGATATTAAAAAAGACAGATTACGAATCGATGTCCGCGGTATAAAACAAGGCTTATATATCTTGAAGGTGGAAACGCCACAAAAGATTTACAGTTCAAAAACACTCATATTAGATGGCCAAACTCCCAATTAAGATTGGGGATACTCATTGCTAGTCTTATTTTTGCATCACTATGTCAGATTTCCGTATCGAACACGACACCATGGGTGAAGTTCAAGTGCCCGCTGAAGCCCTTTGGGGAGCACAAACTCAGAGAAGTAGGAATAATTTCAAAATTGGCCCTGAAGGTAGTATGCCAATTGAAATTGTCAGAGCGTTCGCAGTCTTGAAGAAATGCGCAGCTAAAACCAATTTTGAGCTAGGCGTTTTAGCAGAAAACAAGTATAAACTTATTGCTGC
>VMCP01000271.1 GCA_008081305.1 Bacteroidota bacterium
GATAAGGAGTTTGATGCACTATTGGATGAGTTAAAATCATTGGAAGATCGGTTTCCTGAGTTTAAACTACCTAATTCCCCCACAGAACAGGTTGGAAGCGATCTCACGGATGACTTTCCAACCGTAAAGCACGAGCGCCCCATGCTATCATTGGGTAACACCTATAACCAAGAAGAGCTTCGTGACTTTGATCAACGCGTATGCAAATCATTGGGCTTAGATTCTGTAAACTATGTCTGTGAATTAAAAATTGACGGTCTTGCTATTTCCATTAAATACGAAAATGGATCACTTTCTAGAGCGGTTACCCGAGGTGATGGAATCCAAGGCGACTTGGTTACTAACAATGTTAAAACCATTCGCAGTTTACCTTTATCGCTAACCGGAGATTATCCTAAAGAATTCGAAATACGTGGCGAAATATTCATGCATCGTAAGGGGTTTGATCGTTTGAACGAACAACGAGCGAATTCCGAGTTACCACTTTACGCAAATCCGCGCAACGTAGCATCAGGTTCATTGAAAATCAAAGATCCCAAAGAAGTTCAAAAACGCCCATTGGATGTTTTATTGTATCAATTTTATGGAGAAGACAGCCTTTTTTCTAATCATTGGGACTCATTAGAATCGGCTAAATCTTGGGGACTACCTATTCCTAACACCTCAAGGTTGTGTAATGGAATTGAGGAAGTGTTTGCTTATTTGACAGAGTGGGAAGAAAAAAGAAAAACTCTTGGTTTTGACACTGACGGTGTAGTCATTAAAGTAAATTCCAAGGCCTACCAATCCGAACTTGGTTTTACCGCAAAAGTTCCCCGTTGGGCCATTGCTTACAAATTCGCCACTGAGGCGGCTAAAACAAAGTTATTGGGTATAACCTATCAGGTAGGAAGGACCGGTGCCATTACCCCTGTTGCCGAATTAGAGCCTGTTCCTTTGCTTGGAACCACGGTAAAACGTGCAAGCTTGCACAACTCCAATGAAATGAAACGTCTTGACGTTCGGGTAGGTGATATGGTTAACGTGGAGAAAGGTGGTGAAATCATTCCTAAAATTACCGGTGTTGTACTAGAAGAAAGAAGTAGCGATATACCCCGAGAGTCCTTCATTACTCATTGTCCTGAATGTGATACTCCATTAATCCGTAAGGAAGGAGAAGCACAGCATTATTGCCCCAATACTGACAGCTGCCCACCTCAGATCATTGGCAAGTTAGAACATTTTATTGCTCGTAAGGCAATGGATATCGATTCCATTGGCTCCGAATTGTGCGAGACCTTATACAAATCGGGTTTGGTGCAATCGGTGGCTGATTTTTATGACCTAACTGCGGAGGACTTGAGGACCATAGATCGCATGGGAGAAAAGAGTATTCAGAATATACTAAATGGTATACACGAAAGTAAAAACCAACCATTTGAGCGCGTATTGTTTGCCTTGGGTATTCGTTATGTAGGTGAAACCGTAGCCAAAAAGCTATCTAAAGCGTTTAACTCCATTGATAACCTGTCAAAAGCAAGCTTGGAAGAACTTATAGGTGTTGATGAAATCGGTGAACGAATAGCAGAAAGCATACACCGTTATTTTGCAGATGAGCACAACATACTATTGATTGAAAGATTAAAGAGTTTTGGTTTGAATTTCGAATCAGAAGCCTCCGTAACTTTAGGTCAACAGTTGACGGGACTCACCATTGTGATTTCTGGTGTATTTGAAAAACACAGTCGTGATGAACTCAAGACTCTGGTTGAGGCCCATGGTGGTAAAAACGGGTCAGGAGTTACCTCAAAAACATCTTATTTACTTGCAGGAGATGGAATTGGTCCTTCAAAATTGTCAAAAGCTGAAAAATTAGGCATTCCTTTGCTGTCAGAAGATGATTTTATAGCTCTGATTGAATCATGAACGCTCCCCTATCGAAACGAAGTAAAATCAAGGACATCTTGATACGGATCAAAACGAACCGTATGAAGTTTGCGAGCAGCTCTATTCCTTTTAAAGAGATCAAAACAGCCGCGATTTTCACAGGTCTGCATCAGTACCAACAACAACAAAAACTGATTGATCAGTTTGTAGATGATTTCAAATCATCCAATATCAAAGCCACGTTGATCATCCTTTACCCTACCAAGGACCCCAATACTATTTCAAATGCCACATCCAATGGGCACCTGCATTTATGCTTGAAAGACCTTAGTAATATTGGGTTCCCTAAAACGGAGCGGGCCAACTCTTGGAATGCCTCGGTCGACTTGTTTATAAACCTCAATGCAGTGTTTTCTTATGCTGATATGGGAATGGCGCTAGCTTCAAAAGCTTCCTATCGAGTATCTCCTTATCTGAAGGAATACAAACCCTATTATAATATACTTCTCAAAGCCCCACAGGATGAGAATTTGAATGACTACCTTTGTTCTGTCAAAGATTTTTTCGACCATTTACAATGATGAATTTTAAAGGAGCAGGTACGGCATTAATCACACCCTTCAAAAGTGATTTAACCATAGATTTTGATGCACTCAAACGCATCGTAAATCACCAGATAGAGAACGGAACCAATTATTTGGTCGCACTCGGTACTACCGGCGAAAGCGCTACCTTGTCAGCACATGAAAAACGCAATGTTATGGATTGCATTATCCAAGCAAATGGTAATCGAGTACCCCTCGTGATTGGCATCGGTGGGAATCATACTCAGGCCGTAATTGAGCAGATTCAGTCTACCAATTTTGACGGATTTTCTGCATTATTATCCGTTAGTCCATATTACAACAAGCCAAATCAAAACGGGATTTTAGCTCATTACAAGAGCATTGCGGATCATTCGCCTTTACCCGTGATATTATACAATGTTCCTGGTAGAACCGGAAGCAACATGACCGCCGCAACGCAATTAGAATTGGCATCTCATCCAAATGTTGTAGCGACCAAGGAAGCATCTGGGAATATGGAGCAAATCATGGAAATCATCATGAATAAACCAACCGATTTCCATGTAATCAGTGGAGACGATGCACTTACATTCCCGATGATGGCTATCGGGGCATCTGGCGTTATTTCAGTGATTAACCATGCGTTTCCAGCCACATTTTCGGGTATGGTGAATGATGCTTTAGAAGGAAGATGGGATGAGGCTAAATCAAAGCATTACCAAATTTTGAAAGCCAGTCAGAAAATATTTGAAGACGGAAGTCCAGGTGGAATCAAAATCATGCTAAACCAAATGGGATTATGCGAAACCCATTTACGTGCACCCCTGTTCCCTGTAAATAGTACTTTAGAAAACGAATTACGACAGTTGGTTGTTTGATAACTTATGAACCCAAATCTTGATCCAAGTCAAAATAATTTAAGTAAAGCTGACCGCGATATTGAGAAGGTATTGCGCCCTGCTGATTTTGATGATTTCACGGGTCAGGAAAAGATTTTAGAAAATTTAAAGGTCTTTGTATTGGCGGCCAAACAAAGAGAGGAAGCCCTAGACCATATCCTATTACATGGCCCTCCTGGCCTTGGTAAAACCACCTTGAGCCATATTGTTGCAAACGCTATGGGGAGTTCCATGAAGATCACCAGTGGCCCAGTATTGGAAAAACCAGGGGATCTTGCCGGATTACTTACCAATCTTCAAAAGGGAGATGTATTATTCATTGATGAGATCCATCGACTGAGCCCAGTAATTGAGGAGTACATGTATTCGGCTATGGAAGACTATCGTATCGATATTATGATTGATACCGGACCCAATGCGCGTTCGGTACAAATCGAACTAGAGCCGTTTACCTTGATCGGAGCTACCACTCGTAGTGGATTACTTACGGCGCCGCTTCGAGCTAGATTTGGAATCACTTGTCGCTTGGAATACTACACCGCGGAAATTCTTACAACTATCGTCGAAAGAAGTGCTGAAATCCTCAAAGCTCCAATTCATGACGAGGCGGCATTCGAAATTGCTCGTCGGTCGAGAGGAACCCCCAGAATTGCCAATGCACTATTAAGAAGAACCCGAGACTTTGCACAAATCAAAGGAGATGGAACCATTACCTTAGATATTGCCAAATTTGGATTGCAGGCGTTAAATGTAGATGCTGACGGATTGGATGAAATGGATAACCGTATCTTGAGTACCATCATCGATAAATTTCGTGGCGGACCCGTTGGTTTAAATACGATTGCTACGGCGGTTGGCGAGGATGCCGGAACCATCGAAGAAGTATATGAGCCATTCCTTATTCAAGAAGGATACTTGCAACGAACGGCTCGAGGAAGAGAAGCCACGCATAAAGCCTTTCAACACTTAGGTAAGCTTCCACATCAAGGACAAAACCCAAGTCTTTTTTAAGCTCATTACCCTCCCCTATGTTTGAAGATGAACTCATTTCAAAAGCATCTGAATTAGGGTTCTTAGCCTGTGGGATTGCCAAAGCGGAAAAACTTCAAGAACACGAAGATTCACTCCATGAATGGCTTAGAAATGGATACCACGGTGAAATGGGATATATGGAACGAAACATAGAAAAACGTTTGGATCCAAGAGAGTTAGTAAAAGGAACAAAATCTATTATATGCCTTGCATATAATTACTTCC
>VMCP01000153.1 GCA_008081305.1 Bacteroidota bacterium
TTCGCTAACTATTAACGTTAAGCCGTTGGAGAGCAGATATTTTTCATAAGGGATTACGAGTTTCCCTTCTTGCGCCTCAACCTTTTCAATTAACGTTGCCTGAGAAAAAAGAGGCAACGATGCCAATAAGGCAAAAACAGTTAAAATGGATTTTCTCATCTAGCTTCAAAAATACGACTACTCATGAAATTCCCTTTTATCCAATAGTACTTTTTGGTCCTATCTTTTTTAGAAATAGATGAATTTCCTTGAAAAGGGTCACAAAATCGTCGATTTACAAACCAAAGAGTCCTTAATTTTGTCTCTTAATTATGAGGCCTACTTTTATTAGATCTATCGTTTTATTAACCGGACTTGCTATTGCTTCTACCTACCAGATTAATGCAAACTCCAGCGGAGCATCATCTCCAAAAACGGGTGCACCCAATGAAACGACATGTAATTCATGCCATGGAGGAAGTTCTGTAGTTAAAAGTGGAACTCAACATAATCGCATAAGATTTAAATCAAATTTTACTGGTGGTGGATATATTCCGGACTCAACTTACACCATCACACTAACTTACGCAGAATCTAGTAGAAGTAGATTTGGTTTCCAGATGACTTCTCTAGTCAAAGGAAAGCCAGCGGGTAGTTTCTCATCTAACGGAGGAAGAACGGGCACATTTAGTTCATCTGTAAATGGAGCTACCAGATCGTATATCGAACATACGTATACTGGTTCTTCAGGGGTTTCAAAGGATAGTACAGCCTGGACATTTAGTTGGAAAGCACCAAGTAGCAATATGGGTGATATTACCTTCTATGTTGCTTTAAATTCAACAAATAATAATGGCTCATCTTCAGGAGATGTGATTTACAACAAGACATTTAGTGTTTCGCCCTCTAGTTTATTACCTGAAGCTACAGCCAAGCTTTCTTCTAAATTCTTGTGTGCCAAGGATTCCATAACATTTGAAGGAAAATCAACAAATTCAGCCACTTCTTATTTATGGAGTTTTCCAGGAGGTTCCCCTTCCCTATCTATGTTGCAAAACCCCAGTATTTATTATTCCACTGCTGGTACGAAAACAGCTATTCTTCAGTCTAAAAACTCAAAAGGAATTTCCAAAAACGACACACTAACTTTTACGGTTAATGATGCGGCTATACAACCCAAAATGAACATTCGTACAAATACGTATAATTTATGTTTTGGTGATTCTGTGGAGTTTTCAATTGGAACCAATCGAACACATACCTATCGTTGGTTTAACGGAGAAACTGGAAAATCTATATTCGTTGATACCTCAACATGGGTCAAGGTAGAGGCCACTAGTAGTGATGGATGTAAAGCCATGTCTGATAGCGTCTACGTGGTTGCAATTCCAAAACCTATATTCAAAGTAAGCTACGGTTACACCGATGACAGCCTTTGTGTAGGGTCTAACTTATTGATCTTACTTCAAGATAGTGGATATACCGATTCATTTTCGTTGATCGGTGCAAATGGTCCATTTGGAACAGCGAGTATACGCACTCAAAAAATAGATACAGGCCTAAATGAATTTCAAGTTTGGGGCAAAAACAGTTTTGGTTGTATTACAGGTCCCATTGGATATCGTAAGTATATTGGTATTGATACCCCAAGAGGACCAAAAATAAATATCTTATCGGTTAAATCCGATGAAATAATATTCGCTTGGGACTCAATACCATATGCAACAGAATATGAGTATTCTTTGGATATGGGGAATAGTTGGAGCTTTCCAGATACAGGTAGATTACATAGAATACAACGGATAGTATTAGACAGTGCCACCCAAACCGTTGATTTTTGGTTGAGAACAGCCACCTCTAACTTTTGTTTCTCAGCCCAAGTTTCTAAAACTCGCGCTCAAGGGGCAGGTTGTGATCCGATTGACTTTTCTCTTCAATTAAATAAAAACAACGTTTGTCTGGATAGTACTTATCGACTTCAAATACAGGGCTTAGATCTAAATCGTAAATTGAGCATATTTTTAAATGGTACAATCACAAAAGATACCATTATAGATCAAATAGCTAGCTCCCACAAGGAATGGAAGGTTTTCGTGATTGATTCATCCCAATTGATTTGTGGTGGAATCGAAAAACAGATTAAAGTGTACATTGATACCCCTCGATATGTAAAAACCAACCTAGAAAATAATAGCCGATTGGAGTTTTGCGGAGTTAAAGACACCCTACAATTCACATACACAATACAGGATTATGTGGATAGCATGACTTATTTCATCAATACAGTCGAGGGTAAAAACGTATTAACTTCCATGGCTACTCAGAAGGCCGTATTAAATACCAGTGATTCTTTGGTGTGGTGGGCATCTCAAACTAAATATGGTTGTTTTGCTAGTGGTGATACAGTGAGAATTGTCTCTCTACTTCCCTTAGATGCAGGGTTTGAGCATTCTTATGAAATCGATCATTATTTGTTCTCTGCCAATTTGATGGATACCATCTCATACGAGCATTATTGGTTTGATGCCCAAACAGATACGCTTTTGACGAATGCAAATACGTCTATGGTGAAGTATTACAATCCAAATAGCGCAGAATTAATCAGTGTAAAACACCTTGTTCGATACAAATTCTCTAAACAGATTACGGATACCTGTGAGTTTATCTCAGAAAAGAGAAACATTGCGCTTGGAAATAGTATAATTTCCTCTGATGAGGTTTTCTTATTCCCAAACCCAATTGAAAGTTTATCTCAGTTAAAATGCTTGGGTTGTGAAAAGGGTGATAAAATCCAAATCATCAATCATTTGGGTAGGTTAACACTTGAATTGAGTTGGAATCAAATTGATCAGCAACAAAAAGATCTCATATCAGGTGTGTATTTCGTTGAGGTCAGAAGTATAAATGGTGCGCTAAAACTTCGGAAAAGACTGTTAGTTAGCGAATAATCAATGCTCGTTTTTTAGATGCTGTTTAAGATAGGCCCCTGTGAGGCTATCCTTGCAGTCAGTGAGTCCATCTCGTGAACCCTGATAAACAAGTTGCCCACCATTGTCTCCAGCTTCAGGACCTAAATCAATGATCCAATCCGAACATTTTATTACGTCAAGGTTATGTTCAATACATAAAACCGTATTACCCTTGGCAATTAAGGCATCAAATGATCCTAAAAGCTTCTCGATATCATAAAAATGCAAACCTGTCGTGGGTTCGTCAAAAACAAATAGTACTCCACCTTCCTTAAACGGAGTAGCTTTACTCAAATAGTAAGCTAACTTTACTCGTTGAGCTTCTCCTCCAGATAGCGTGTTACTCCCTTGTCCTAGTTTAACGTATCCCAAACCCACATCTTGAAGCGGTTTTAAACGTTGACTGATATTGGCGGTACCCTCAAAGAATTCAATGGCTTCATCAACGGTCATTTCCAAAACATCAAAAATATTCTTTTGATTATGACGACAGTCTAAGACATCTTTTTTAAATCTTCTCCCTTGGCAAACTTCACAAGGGATTTTAATATCCGCCATAAACTGCATTTCGATAACGGTTTCTCCCTCTCCCTGGCAGTTATCACAACGTCCACCATCTACGTTAAAAGAAAAATGTGAAGGCTTAAATCCTAACCGTTTTGCATTAGGTGTATTTGCGTACAGTTCCCTAATCTCATCATATGCCTTTATATAAGTAACAGGATTGCTTCGAGAGCTTTTACCAATGGGATTTTGATCCACAAATTCAATGGCTTTTAGCAAATGTTTGGCGCCATTGAGTTTATGATATGCACCCGGCTTAACGGTTGAAAATTGTTTGAGTTCTCTTGAAAGGACTGGAAACAAGACATGCTTTATCAAAGTAGTCTTACCAGAGCCCGAAACACCCGAAACACATGTGAGCGTCTCCAAAGGGAATTTAATATCTATACCCTTAAGGTTATTAGCAGATACACCCGTAAGCTCTATGAAATTGGTAGATTTACGAATTTCTTTTGGTTGGATGATTCGTTTACCTGTTAAATATTCAGCTGTTAGGCTTTGGCCATCCTTAATAAACTTGGCAAAATCCCCTTCGAATACCTTCTCGCCTCCTAAATTTCCAGCTTTAGGGCCGATATCAATGAGGTAATCAGATTGACGCATCATTTCCTCATCGTGTTCAACCACGATAACCGTATTTCCTTCCTGTTGGAGTGTTTTTAACACTTCAATTAATCGATCAGTATCTCTGCTATGTAGGCCAATACTTGGTTCATCGAGAATATACATTGAACCTGTAAGGCTCGAGCCTAAATTTGTTGCCAAGTTGATTCTTTGACTTTCGCCCCCACTTAAACTATTGCTTAACCTGTTCAAGGTTAAATATCCAAGACCAACTTTTTCCAAATACGACAAGCGATTTGCTATCTCATTTACAATACGATAGGCGATGGAATGGTCGTGCTCATTGAGTTCTACATGTTGAAAATAATGAGTGGCTTCTGAAACGGTCATTAATAGAACCTCCTGAATACTTGTCTCTTTCGAGATTTCTTTCTTGCCATTATGGATGAGCTTGACATAAGAAGCTTCTTTCCTAAGTCGAGTTCCTGCACAATCC
>VMCP01000091.1 GCA_008081305.1 Bacteroidota bacterium
GTTTACGAGGATTATAGGGCGGCCGTTTTGAACGTATTGAGGAAACATTCAAGATTGATTTTTTTAAGTATACTGTTCCTGTTTTTTGGAGCCAAACCTCTCGTTTCCCAAACAGATAGCACCAAATTCAAAATCAAACCCTCTGGAGAATCCAGCAACAGCAACAATAATTCAAGTAATATTGATCTCCAAGATCCTCTAGAGTATACTTGGAAATATAACCCGAAAACAAACCAATACGATGCCTATCGACAATTGGGCACATTGAGTTATGCCACTGGAAAGAGCTTAACGGTTACGGAATACTTTCAATATCAATCCAAGCTTGAAAAATCTAAATACAACCGCACCAAATCTCAAAACACGGACTACTCCCAGGCCATAACCAAAGGAGGCATAACCGACTATATTCAAGCGGAATTGAGCAATCCGGCCATCTCTAAGATTTTTGGAGAAGGCGGTGTTGATTTTCAACTTACTGGGTCCGCTATGGTAAAGCTCGGCGGTACCATTAATGAATACCGAAATCCAAACTACAGCAAACGCCAACAACGCTATTTTGTACCGGTTTTTGACCAACAATTACAAATTGCAGCCAACGGTAATATTGGAGAATTCGTAAAACTCGGTATCAATTACGACACCGAGGCCCAATTTGATTTTGACAATCAGACAAACCTCGGTTGGAAAGGTAAACCAGACGGTATACTCAAAGACGTTCAAGTGGGTAATGTCAATCTTAATCTTCCTACTCAGTTAATCAAGCCGGCAAATAACCTATTCGGATTTGCTAATACCATGCAATTCGGAAAGACTACGATTAAGACGGTTTTCTCACAAAACCGAGGGCAAAGTACCGAAACCGTCCTTAAAGGAGGGGCTCAGATGAACGAGTTTAAGATCTCGGCGGATAATTACGATCAAAACCGACATTTCTTTCTTTCTCAATTCTTTAGAGATAATTACGACGAATCACTTAAAAACCTACCCATTGTTGCGAGTGGCGTAATCATTAACCGTGTGGAGGTTTGGGTAACCAACCGAAATGCCAATGTAGAAACCCCAAGAGACATCTTATGTTTTATGGATTTGGGTGAAGCCGATCCTTATCGAGATGCACTAGGTGGAACTCCTGGTGGACCATCGGATCGTTACGCAAACGACCTGTATAATCTCATCGAAAACAATGAAGGGATGAGGAAATTAGGTACCGCAGTAGATGAGACCTACAGCCTATTCCCCTATTTCGAGCAAACGGTTGACTTTGATGTATTGAATTACGCTCGTCAGTTAAAGAATACAGAGTTCACACTGAATCAGCAGCTAGGTTACATATCACTGAATCAACCGTTAAATAACGACGAAATTCTCGCTGTAGCCTTTGAGTACACCTATAACGGTACAACCTATCAGGTGGGTGAATTCTCTAGAGATATACCACCAGGCGATCAACGCGTATTACACCTGAAAATGTTGAAAGGCAATACCATCAGGACCCAATTACCTATTTGGGACTTGATGATGAAGAATATCTACAGCTTAAATACGTACTCATTGAGCTTAGAAGATTTCAAATTAAATGTAATCTATGCGGATGATACGAGCGGAGCGGATTATAACTACTTGCCGATTGGTGGAGCCGATGTTCCCGCGTTAAGTGAAGGTAAACCATTGATTCGCGTTCTAGGATTAGATAAACTTAATCGTCAACAAGAAGCTAAACCAGATGGTATATTTGATGCTATAGAAGGCGTTACCATTCAAAAGAAAAATGCTCGCGTCATATTTCCTGTGGTTGAACCATTTGGAGATTTCCTTCGATCTCAATTCAATGGTAGGAATGATTTAGCCGATTTCTATTGCTACACCGCTGTATACGACTCAACCAAGTTTTTAGCCAAGCAAGACGTAAAACACAATAAATTCTTCCTTCAGGGATCTTTCAAGAGTAGTAATGGTGCAGAACTTTTCCTCGGAACCACCAATCTTCAACGTGGATCTGTTCGTGTAACCGCCAATGGTAGACCGCTACAAGAAGGAATGGATTATGAGGTAGATTACGCTATGGGGCGTGTTCGAATTATTAATCAAGGTCTTTTGCAAGGTGGAGCTGAAATTCGAGCTTCTGCTGATGGACAAAGTATGTTCAACATCCAACAGAAGACATTACTTGGGGGACGTATTGAACACAAGTATTCAAAGAATTTACAGTTTGGTGGAACCGCTCTTCACATGTACGAACGCCCTATCACCACTAAAACGAACTTCAATGAAGAACCCTTGTTAAATACCATCATTGGAGCTGACCTTGCCTATTCTTCAAAATCGAGGTTCCTCACAAAATTGATAGATAAACTTCCATTTTTAGAAACAAAGGAAGTATCCAATATCACGGCGTACGCAGAATTTGCTCAAATCATTCCTCACAATCACAAATCACAGGGCGGTCAACGCGGAGTTTCAAACCTCGAAGATTTTGAGGCCGCTGAATTACAGAACGATTTCAAGGTAGTTTCAAATTGGACCGTTGCCAGTATCCCACAAAAGCAACCTGATTTATTCCCCGAAACCCAATCAATAGACAAACGTACTTGGTTGAATAAACACGCTAAGCTCAGTTTTTACACCATCGATCAGCTATTTTATCGGGATGCGGACATGCCGTCGAATATCCAAACTAGGGTCGATGAGATTTTATCTAATCCTTACATGCGTCAGGTTGACCAGCGTGAGGTATTCCCGGAAAGAAATTTCCCCCAAGGTACACCTACCATACTACCCACATTAGACCTCGCCTTTGACCCAAATGTTCGAGGAATGTATAATTATAATTCCGATCCAACAGAAATAGATGCCACAGGTAAACTCATTAACCCGAATAAAAGTTGGGCGGGTATCATGAGACGAGTAGATCAAAATGATTTTGAGGCTGCAAACATTGATTATGTGGAAATATGGCTAATGGACCCGCTAATGGATAATCCTAATTTGAAAGGTGAGTTATTGTTCCATTTGGGTAATGTGAGTGAAGACATCCTTCCTGACAGAAGAAAAGCTTTTGAAAATGGATTACCCTCCACTGCTGGAAATGGTAGTGAATTAGATACAAGCCAATTCGGATTCATTAGTACTAGCCCCCAAATAAACTTTGCATTTGACAATAACCCTACGGCTAGAAACTTGCAAGATGTGGGGTTAGATGGCATGAATGATGAAGAGGAGAAAGATTTCTTTGATACAGCCTATCTGCAAAAGATCGAAAGTAATTTTGGTAACACAAGTCCCTTATATCTTGCCGCAAGCCAAGACCCCTCGAATGATAATTTTGTACATTATTTAGAGAATCAATACACTCAACAAGATGCAGATATTATAGAGCGTTACTCACGCTATCAAGGAATGCAAGGCAATAGCTCTACCGCTACGTTTACTGGACAATACGCGGATATGCCAAAATCATCTACAACTCAACCTGATTACGAAGATATTAACCGCGACTTCACCATGAATCAGAGTGAGGATTATTACCAATACCGCATCAAAATCGGAGCTTCTGATCTACAGATTGGTCAGAACTATGTGGCAGATATCGCAAGCAACACCATAACCCTAAGAAACGGTCAACAAAAAGAGATTAAATGGTACCAATTGAAGATTCCTATCCGGGAATTTGAAAAAGCAGTAGGTAACATTTCTGATTTCAAGAGTATCCGATTTATGCGAATGGTCATGACAGGATTCAATGATCCGGCTGTTTTAAGATTTGGCTACATCAATATGGTGCGCGCAGACTGGAGACGTTATTTGAACTCTTTGAAGACTCCTGGCGTGGTGGTTCCAACCGACCCTAACGATGGAACCAAATTCGTAGTTAGTACCGTTAACCTTGAAGAAAACAGCAAAAGAAGTCCTATTGCTTATGTGAAACCTCCTGGGATTGAACGCGTTCAAAACATGGCCAGCTTGGGTACCGTATTAGAAAACGAGCAATCACTTTCCCTACAAACGTGTAATTTACAACCTGGAGATGCTCGCGGAGCTTTTAAAACGGTACAATACGATATTCGTAACTACTCGCGTATGCAATTATATGTGCACGCGGAAGAAGTTACACCTAATACCATCGAAGACGATGAAGTTTCCGTGTTTATTCGATTTGGAACGGATTTAACCAACAACTATTACGAATACGAACTGCCTCTAAAAATGACGAGAGGATTTGTTTCTTCAACGTCGGCCAATAGCGATAAACTAATCTGGCCCGATGCTAACTTTATTGATCTTGAATTTCAAAAACTGTTCAACTTAAAAGTAAATCGTCAAAACATCAATTGGCCCATGACAGCGCCTTTTACCAAGGCCATAGAAAAAGGAAAGATTAGTGTACTAGGTCTACCAGATTTATCGAACATTCGTGTCATGATGATCGGTGTGCGTAACAATGCAAACGAACCCAAATGTTTCGAGGTATGGACCAACGAATTACGTGTAAAAGATATTGCAAATTCTGGGGGGTGGGCAGCATTGGCTAATGTGCAAGCA
>VMCP01000186.1 GCA_008081305.1 Bacteroidota bacterium
CTCTGGTAAAAACTTCCCTTTCCCGTCAATCATGCGTACTCCAAGACCGCCAACTTCAGGTTGCTGATCCATATATTCCACGCACTTCGTTAAAGTATCTTCTTGTATTACAGTGTCTGGATTAAGTAGTAATACATAGGGCGAAGTGGACTCTTCTATGGCTTGGTTGTTCGCCCTGGAAAAGCCTACATTCTCTTTATTTAAAATGGTCTTTACCCACGGGAATTTCTCCTCCACCATTTCCATACTCTCATCAACACTATTGTTATCAACTACCCATACTTCGATTTCTAACTGTTGTCTAGCAGCATCCACAGAAAGTAACACCTGTTCAAGAAAGTGTTTAACGTTGTAGTTAACGATGACTATGGATAATTGAGGCATGATTAGGTCAATGAGTAAGTGGTTCGTTGTAAAAGACTTCGGCCTAAGGTTACTTCATCTACGTATTCTAGTTCTCCTCCAACGGAAATGCCTCGGGCAATATTGCTAATTTCCACTGAAAATGATTGAAGCTTTTTTGCGATGTAGTACATGGTTGTATCTCCCTCTACCGTTGCACTCAGCGCCAAAATAACCTCGGTTGGGTTTTGTTGTTCAACCCTCTCAACAAGATTGTTGATATTGAGATCACCAGGGCCTACACCATCAATAGGCGAGATCAACCCACCCAAAACATGATAACGGCCTTTAAACTGAGCTGTAGATTCAATGGCCATTAAATCTGAAAAATCCTCCACTACGCAAATGATATCCTCCGTTCTTTTGGGATCCGAGCATATGGTGCATATTTTTTGATCACTCACTGTACCACAGGAATCACAAAGGTGTAATTCTGTTTTTAATTTAATCAGCGCATCTGCAATGTGAGCAACCTCTTGTTCTGGGCGATTCATCAAATGCATGACCAAACGCAAAGCGGTTCGTTTGCCGATTCCGGGAAACGATGACAATGCATCCACTGCATTTTCAACTATTTGTGAGGTGAACTGCACAAATACGAAAATAGGTATATCAGCGAGGATTTGCAGGTTTTACATAATTTCAAGGTAACTTTGCAGCGCAATGAATGTAGAGGTTCTACAAGCAAAAATTCATCTGGTTAAGATTACCCAAACCGAACTTAACTATACAGGCAGTATTACCATGGATATGGATCTTGTGGATGCCGCCGGAATGATACCTAACCAAAAAGTGTTGATCGTGAATAATAACAACGGTGAACGCTTTGAAACGTACATCATCGAGGGTGAGCGTGGAACAGGTGTTATTGGACTCAATGGAGCGGCCGCTAGAAAAGGTCAGGTGGGTGATGAGTTAATCATCATGACGTTTGTTAACTTACCTTTAATTGAGGCTAAGGCGTTTAAACCTATTAATCTATTCCCAGATAGAAAAAACAAACTCGTGTAAATGAATAAAAAAACCGCCTCCAAGGTATTGATGATTCTGCTTGCAGTGGTGGTTTTTGGGTTCATCATTTACAAAACAGATTGGGCAGCAACCAAGGATGCCATTTCAGGTGCAAACTATGGTTTGGTATTATTGGGTGCTCTGATCATGACTATCAGCCATTACTTAAGGGGTTACAGATGGAGCATCTTGGGCAAATCAGCGGGTTATCCCCTCAATAAGCGCAGAGCATTCTACTCTGTAATGTCAGGTTATCTAGTGAATGCTGCAACCTCAAGAGGTGGAGAAGTAGCAAGATGTGCGCTTACTTCTAAAAGCGAGAAAGCGCCTGTTGAAACCCTCATTGGAACCGTAATAACTGAACGTATCATCGATTTGATAACCATGATTATCATGGCATTACTAGCCTTGGCTATTCAATTCAAGGTTCTTTGGTCATTTGCATATGATTTTGTGCTTGAACCCTTAGTTCAAAACTGGCAATGGATTACTCTATTTGTCGTAGGAGCTGCACTAAGCTTTTTCTTAATCAAAAGATTTAGACCTAAAAAAGATAAATCAGCCAATGGGTTTCTATCTAAGTTCCTTTCTGGGCTGAACTCTTTCTTTGACATCCCCAATAAAGGCCCATTTATTTTGGTCTCTTTCGGGATTTGGCTCGGCTATTGGTTAAGCTTATACCTACAGTTAGAGGCTCTGCAAATCACAGAGCATATGAATATCGCAAATGCGTTAGCCATTTTAATGTTCTCGTCTCTTGGTATTATAATCCCCGTTCCTGGCGGAGCTGGCGTATGGTACTCTATTGCCTACGGCTTACAGATGGTATATGGATTTTCAGAGAGTAATGCCGCCACATTTGGAATTTTCACTGTAGCATTTTCGAATATTTTCCATGTACTATTAGGAGGTATTTCCTACGCTTTGCTTTTCTTTGAAGTTCAACGATTAGATCCACCACAAGATGACGGAGAAAATTTGGAACAGAGAGAAGCTAGAATTACAAGTTCAGAAAGTTAAAAACCAAAATAAAACCATTGTATTTACAAATGGTTGCTTTGATATTCTACACGCTGGACATGTTCACTATCTCCAAGAAACCGCAAGTTTAGCAGATTTTTTTATCGTTGGCATTAATAGTGACGACTCCGTTAAGCGACTTGAAAAATCGCCTGCAAGACCCCTTCAGAATGAATCATCGAGAAGTGCGGTCATGAGTGCCTTAGGTTGTGTGGATGCAGTGGTGGTTTTTGATGAAGATACCCCAAAAGAGATCATTGAAAAGATCACACCAGACATATTGGTTAAAGGAGGAGACTACGAAATCAAGGATATCGTTGGTGCCGATTGGGTCATTCAGCATGGAGGTCGTGTTACCACCATTGAATTCCTGCCTGGTTACTCAACCACAGCCATTGAGAAAAAAATTATTACTGAGCATCAACTAAACCAATAAAAATTTGCTCGATACTAAATTAGCAAAAACGGTGGGCCGCAAAAACCAAGTTCCAGAGCAGCCATAAAACGCGAAATTCACAACTCTTATTGCTTTGTTTTTTTATTCTAATTGGGGGATGCATGGCCTATTTAACGTCTGTGGGTGCATATGCCTTATTGCTTGCCATTTGGAAGATTAAAACAATGGGAGAAATGTTTTTTCTTAAAAAGATTTCTCAAAAGCTGCAGTCTGATACCCCTCCTATTTCACATTTACTTTTTATGGGAATCTTCCAGATCATGTTCATCCCATTGGTGGCCATCGCTCAGATTTTCCAACCCGTTACTTGGAAAAAACGCTCTTATTCTTAGCCTTTTAATTAGCAACTTTTTCACATCAGTCGGGAATGCTCAACACGATCCATACTGTCTCAACCTAAGTCAAATCGATACGCAATACATACACGGAGATATAGAATTTTTCAAATTCGAAGATCCCATTGTTACAGACTACCAAAATGAAAAAGGCGGCACCTTTAGCCTAAATATAAAAAACCCCAAACCTGAACAGTTCCACCTCCTAGAGTTACAGTGTAGGTTTGATATAAATACCTCTTCAAAAAACAACATACGTTACCAAATTACTGACAGCGCAAACAACTTGTATTCGGTACAAATAGGAAACACCAAAGACCGAATTGAGTTCCGGGTAAATGATAGTCTTATTTCGCATGGAAACGACAACGATTTTAACGTCAATCAAACATCATTAATGATTGATTTTCATTTGATAAATCAACAATTAAATGTCGTTGTCTCCAACCTAAACGATACCTTAAAATGGAATTTCAACAATACTGCCTATGGTTACATTAAAGCATTTCGAATGCGGGTTAACCAATACGGGAAAACCGCTATTGGTTCACACTCCATTGAAAAAGTTTGTTGGCGCAAAAAGCCAATAGATGTTGAGATTCAGCAAATGGAATTGCTCGAACAAAACCGGATCCTACTAACCACAACAGCTTCCATAAACCTCCCAGAAAAAGATTCTGTTAAAATCAATAATAAAAACATAAATCACCTGCATTTCGGGCACACTAGTACTCAAATATTAATTGGTTTTGATCCCCCAAAAAACGATTCCTTTTTAGAATTGTACATTCCTTTAGAAAGATTCGGATTTCATCAAGTTAATACACAACAAACCCGTATTCTCTACCGATTCAAACATCCCCCACAATGGGGCGATTTAATCATCTCTGAAATCCTCTTTGATGTAACACCCAGATACAGAAATACTCCTGCAGTTGAATTTATAGAACTATATAATTGTAGCGACAGGCTAATTAACCTAGAAAAATCATCTTGGCTCATAAATGAAAAAGCATGGGTCCTCCCTAAGTGTGAAATCAACCCAAGACAAGCCATCGTATTTTCCAAGCCGGTAAATATAGGCTGGGATACTCTTCCAGGAATAAAATCCAGAGATTTTCCCAATTTGTTGAGCACGGAAAATAACATTGAGCTCTACGGTCCAGAAAATAAATTATTAGATCATGTTATCTGCAATAAAGATCAGCAAAAACAAGAGTTTAG
>VMCP01000276.1 GCA_008081305.1 Bacteroidota bacterium
AAGGGTTCTTTGAAGGTAACGGCCTCTATTTTTACTCCTATGATTATAAAGAGAAACAATCTACCCCAATAGTTTCTACCGCACAAACTGACAGCAGCTCAAGGATTAAAAATGTTGATTCGCTGAAATCAAATATTGAAGGGTCGCCTAGCTACGCTTCTGCTATGGATATACACAAATCAAAGCGGTCAGTAGTTCCTGATTCATTTAGATTGATGTATGATAGTTTGATAAAAACCATAAAGTATCTGCACTACAGTGATGGTGGCAACGGGAGTTTAGAAAACTTCTTCAACCGATTATCAAAATCCAATAAAAACGGTAAACTTCAGGATCTATTACGAATTTGGTATTACGGAGATTCTCAAATTGAAGGTGACCGTATCACACGTGAAATTCGTAAACTTTTACAAAACAAATTCGGCGGCTATGGATTTGGATATGTGCCATTGAGCAACCCTGCTACTTACATGCATTTGGAGCTAGGAAAACAAAACGATTTCCAAAAGCTTTCATGCTTTCAACATCGTAGAAAACACAAGGACTTTGGGGTATCTGGTTTAGCTTTTGTACCGAAAAATGAATACACCAATGGTGATTGGCTAGAAATGTATCTCAACGTACATAATTGGCTCCCTTATCGCTTTTTAGAACTCTCCATGAAATTGGATAGCACGGCAGTTGTGGAGTGGAAACATGTGAGCGATAGCATGTGGAAGGCTGCAACAACAAAACGATGGAATCACTTGGTGAGAGTATTCTCTATAGGGGATACCACGCTACGAGGGAAAATTCAGATTCGAATAAAAGGAGTAAACCCAGTCATTTATGGATTAAATTTTCAAGGATCATCACAAGGTATTGTGATTGATAATTATGGCATTCGCGGACATTCTGGTGATGGTCTACGAAGTATTTCAAGCGACTTATTGCGCGAAGAAGCTAAGTCAGATAAATTAGGATTGGTTGTTTTTCACTATGGCAACAACATGGTACCGTATATCAAGAATGATGAAAAGACAAAAAAATGGGTGCAGGGAATATTCCGAGGTTTATTCTCTAAATACAAAAAAGCCTGTCCAACATCTTCTTTCTTAGTAATAGGGCCTGGAAGTATGGGGAAAAAGGAGGGAGACGAATCCATGGAGTATGAATCTTGTTCTATATTAAACGGATGGATGCAAGAAGTTGCCACCGAACAAGGTTTTGCATACTTTGACTTTTATCGTTTTATGGTAGATGCAGGAGGCATTTTATCTTGGAGAGAAAAAGGATTAGCTAGTCTGGATGGACACCTGAGCATTGGCGGACAAAAACGACTTGCAAAAACACTCACAACATCTGTTTTAAACGCATACAAAGCATTTGAATTGACATTGGAGAAATGAGAGAATTGAGAACTAAGAAACTGATTACACTAGGAGTATGGGTCACTATTTCGATCATACAACTTTTTTCGCAACCTTTATATTGGAATAAATTTGACTACCCGAGATATCCATGGATAGATTCGACTGTCAATTTAATTCAAACTCATAATAGGCAAAGCATCGCTCCATTGATGCAGAAATTGAAGAGCACGAACAAGGAGCGTGTTCATATTCTTCATATTGGTGATTCACATGTTCAGGCGGATATTTTCACTCATGAAGCGAGAACACTCCTCGGAGGAAGTTTTGGTTATGCTGGTAGAGGTATGGTCTTTCCGTATACCACAGCTCGCACACACACAGCTGCCGATTATAGATGCTATCATACAGGAAAGTGGTATTACGCCAGAAATGTTGAAAGACGCCCTGATCTCCCACTTGGAGTTACAGGAGTCACATCTAAAACCTACGATACAAATGCCCAATTCAAACTGAAGTTTAAAGAAGATGCCATCAGAGAAGATTACAATCAAGTAAAGATCCTGTGCAAAAGGATTCCCGGATCATTTGATGTCAGGGTCATCGGTGGAACCGATACGGTGGTTTTAGATATTTATTCAAGCCCGAAAGATACTCTGACCGATCTGATAACGGCCAATTTCAGTCGCGGTTATCAAGAATATTTATTTGAAATCATTTCGCGCGACTCGAATCAAAAGTCATTTGAGATTTATGGTATCAGCATTGAGTCTGATAAAAACACAGGACTACTTTATACCAGTGTAGGAATCAACGGTGCCGGTCACTACTCCATTATGAGAGAAAATCGTTTACCCCAACACCTAGAAACACTCTCTCCAGATGCCATAATTCTGGATATAGGTGCTAATGATTTTTACCGAGGTGGAATGAATAAAGAGAAGTTCAAAGGCAACTTGATTTCGATTCTTGAAATGTTTAAGACATATGCTCCGAATGCCTTAGTAATCCTTTCGAATAGTCAGGATATTTTACGCGGTGGTTATTCCGTAAGAGCTTGTTCTATATTTTCTTTAATGATATCGGAAGTGGCAAAATCTGAGAACGTGGCTTTTTATGATTGGTATCGTGTTGCGGGGGGAAATCATTCCATGAAAATTTGGAAATCCCTACATCTTGCCAATAGAGACGGGGTTCACCTCACTCGCAATGGGTATGAGCTCAAAGGTTCGCTTATTTATCAAGCATTTGGAAAAACCTACAAACGCTTTTTTAATTCTGAAGAAGATTCCTTTATTATTCCCTGTTTTGACTCTACACAGGTCGATTCTATTTTAGCTTCAGGCTCTCAGAAAACCGCTGTTAGACAATGGATCAATCATAAGGTAGTTAGAGGTGAAACGGCTTGGGGAATTGCTCAAAGATATAACGTGAGTGTCATACAAATTAAAGATTGGAATCGCTTATCTAGCTATGCATTACGACCTGGTCAAATTATAAAAGTACATACAGATTTCGATAGTGAACGTATTGGTTTAAGTGTTAAAAACCCTCCCAGTGTGAGTACCAAACCAGTTAAGATCCCCCACAAAAACTCAACCGGAGGTTACAGTCGATCGTATAGATACCATACCATTAAACGAGGTGAGACATTATACAGTATTGCACGTAAATACAGAATGTCGGTGCGCCAATTGAAACGGTTAAACGGTTTGAGAAGCGATTTCATTAGAGCTGGCAAAAGACTTAAGGTAAAATAATGGCATTCAACTCCGTACAATTTTTCATTTTTTGGTTTATTCTTTACGGAGTTTATTTAACTGTATTCCAACAGATTAAAGTAAGAAGTCTTATTCTACTATTGGGCAATATTACATTTTACACCTTATTGAGCGGATGGTCAGTTATTTTACTTTTCTTGGCGTCTTTTTTTGATTTCCAGATTGGAAAACGAATTAGCCAAACCGAAGACGAGTCCCAAAAAAAGGTTTGGATGCGATTGAGTGTAGTGCTCAATGTCGCTTTAATTTTAGGCTTTCGCCATGTTACGGATTGGTTAGGGTTGAATCAAATGAATTCTGAGTGGCATTTCCCTATCCCCATTTTATTCATCGGTGTTTCCTTTTATGCTTTTCGTTCAATGAGTTATGTTTTTGACGTTTACTATGAAAACATAGAAAACGCTGAGCACAACTTGATTCATTACTGGACATACGCAAGCTTCTTTCCAATTATGCTTTCTGGTCCAATTCTCACAGCTTCAGATTTCCTTGATAAGCTGAAGTCAAATAATTGGGGTATTAGCAGCCGAGATATCTCATTAGCTAGCTTTTATATCACTTTGGGTGTGGTAAAGAAGTTTATTCTGGGGAATTATATCGCTATGAACTTCGTGGATCGAGTATTTGAGAGTTATTCATTTTTTACTGGGCTCGAAGTGTTCTTGGCTTCTATTCTCCAAACGTTTTCACTCTATTTGGATTTCAGTGGTTACACCGATATTGCCTTAGGACTAGGGCTACTATTAGGATTTAATATCCCCGATAATTTTAATTTTCCATTCTTGGCCCAAAATGTCACCGAATACTGGAAACGATGGCATATTTCGTTGTCTAATTGGTTCAATGCTTATTTGTATTTCCCTCTATCCTATCAACTGCGTCAACTCAAGAAGTTTGGTACGAGTCTAAGTGTTTTTGTGGTATTCTTGATTAGTGGATTTTGGCACGGTACATCTCCGAATTACTGGGTTTGGGGAATAATGCATGCCCTTTGTATGGTTTGGGATATATATTCATCTCAATGGCGCGTTCAATGGCGTAAAACGATTCCAATGGCTATTTATAAGCCTATTTCCATTTTTATAACTTTTGGCTTTCTAACCTATAGTGGAATTTATTTCAAAGCGAGAACTATTGAATCGGCTGATGGCATGATACGTAAAATGTTAGATGGAATAGATTGGTCCTTGTTTTCTGATTGGTTTGATCTCTATGAGAATGTTGCTTTTATGGGAATCGGAGTCATTGTGCTACACTTTTCCCTATCTAGCGTGTACTCAAAAATTAAACGTTGGGTGG